>CAZFWT010000027.1:9748-22479 GCA_964522635.1 uncultured Halobacteria archaeon
ACCAGCGCGTCGATACAGACGTGGTACGCAACACTTACCAAACCGTTCTTCACGCCACCCAACTGGTTGTTCGCTCCGGTCTGGATAACCCTGTATCTGCTGATGGGCGTCGCCGTATTCCTCGTCTGGCGGCAGGGCTTCGAGGAGCCGCGCGTACGACGTGGGTTAGCAATCTTCGGGATACAGCTGATCCTCAACACGCTCTGGTCGATCGCGTTCTTTGGCCTGCAATCGCCGCTCGCGGGTCTCGTGGTTATCGTTCTGCTCTGGCTGGCGATCTTGCTGACCATTCTGACGTTCTCTAAAATCTCAAAGCCCGCCGCGATCTTGCTTATCCCCTACATCCTCTGGGTGAGCATCGCTGCGCTCTTGAACGCCGCCATTCTGGTCTTGAATTAGTCGGGATGACCGTGGGGGGAGGAGATAAAGCCTGCTCAGTCCAGACCGTAATCGCGCGGCGTAATCCGCTATTTCAGCGCAAGCAAGATGGAGACGCCGACGAGCAGCAGGATGACAAAGATAATCCAGTAGATGACCATCACCGCTCGCGTGGCCGGCGATTCTGCCCGCAACTTGCCCAGCGATACACCGAGCAGCACACCCATGCCCATGCCAAGCGCCAGTCCCAGCCCGATGCTATCGGTGACGAAGACGAGTATGACGGCGAGCACCAGTCCCGCGGCTAACCCAACAGCCAGATTCCTCTTCGTGATTTGCAGCTCACTCTTTTCCGGTTGCTCGTTCATCACAGTCCCTCCTGCTGTTATAAATACCGCTCGATTCCCTATTCACGTTCAGTGCGGCCAAGAGCGCACGAGGTGTTGCAACCAACGAGGTCCTAACTCCGTGCCAACCGCCGCACCAGTTCCACCTGCTCGGGATGCTCGAGCGCGTAGTGCACCCGCCCTTTCACGTGCTCGATTGCCGCGTTTACCGCGCAGCCCTTCGCTACGAGATAGGCCGCGGCGACCATCCCGCTTCGACCGATGCCCGCGTAGCAATGTACCAATACCGCAGATCCGTTCCCTGTTTCTGTGGTTATCCAATCTGCAAGCTCACGCAGCTCAGCCAGGCTCGGCGTGCCAAAATCAGGTATAGGAAGGTGCTTGACCTTCACGCCGAGGCGCGCCCACGATTGTAGATCATACGCAAGCTCCCAGGTCTCCGCGAGCACGGCAACGGCCTTGAAGCTCCCGGCCAGGTCTTCGAGCTCGGCGTCCGAGGGCATCGGTGTGACGGCGAGTTTCTCATCTATCCAGACAACCATTCTTCCGCACCTCCCGCGCTCTTTCTGGAAAGCCCACCCTCTGATTCCATTCGCCGCTCACGCATCCATTTCACGGCATAGAGGAAGGGCGTATCCATCGCCGCGATGATCAGCTTCACGAGATACTGGCCGATGATCAAGGGCACGACGGGCAGCACGCCGTAAAAGGCGAGAGAAATAAAAATAACGGTATCCAGCGCCTGGGAGGTCATCGTCGAGGCATTGTTCCGCAGCCAGAGGTGCTTACCCGCCGTCTTTTCCTTTATCTTGTGGAAGACGAGCACGTCCCAGTTCTGGGAGATGAGGTACGCGGCCAGACTGCCGAGCACGATCCGTCCGGTGAGCGTGAGCGTGGATTCAAAGGCTGCCTGGCCCTGCCACCACGCCGGAGCTGGCCATGCGATGGCGATATCGACCGCGATGACAAGGAGGATCGAGGCGAGGAAACCGCCCCAGACCGCCTCTAACGCTTTACGCTTGCCGTAGAGCTCACAGAGGACATCAGTGACGAGAAAGCTCGTCGCATAAACGATTACCCCGGCCGGCAGGGTGAAGGTGCCGAAGAGCACGATCTTATTGGCCAGGATCTGCGCCATGACCACGAGCCCAACGAAGATCCCGATGGTCAGACCGGTCCCGTATTTCTCGCCGAGTGCCGCAATGATGCTCGCGCCTGCAAGCGTCACGATTATCCACAGAATGATGAATTCGATCATTGTTTGGTTCTCTCTTATTTATCTCCTCTCGCTTTGCTCCTGGCACGAACCGCTCAGGGCCACGTCAGTAACGTAGTAGAGCCGTATAGGATATGTACTTTACCGGTTCGGGGTCGGAGTCCACCTCGCAGAAGGATCTCTCGATGATGAGCGAGCGCGCGGCAAAGACCCCTGCTGCTCGCGCAGCAGCGTGAAAAACGGACGACACGTGCCGCTTTAAATACGCGCACGAACAACCGTTAGCTATAGCGAACGATGCATAATCTCGATATTGCCCGGATCTTTAACGAGATTGCTGATATTCTGGAAGTACAGGGCGAGAACGCGTTCAAGATTCGCGCCTACCGCAAGGCAGCGCTCACGATAGAAACGCTGACGCAGGATTTGACGGTGATCGCGGAACGCGGCGGTGTGAAAGAGCTGAAGAAGATCCCAGGGATTGGCGAGGGTATCGCCAAGAAGATCGTGGAGATCGTGGAGACCGGGGATTGCAAGAAGCATCGAGAGTTGCTGCAGGAAATGCCCGCGGAACTGATCGAGCTCCTCGCGATCCCGCACGTCGGTCCGAAGACGATTGCGAAGCTGCACGAAGAGTTGGGGATCGCAAATCTCGAGGGTTTAGAACAGGCTGCGAAAGCGCACAAGCTGGCGGGACTCCCCGGGTTTGGCACGAAGGCCGAGGAGAATATACTGAAAGGTATCGAGCAGTATCGAAGCTACCAGGGCCGCGTCTTGCTCTCCAAAGCGCTACCGTACGCCGAGGCAATCGTGAGCGAGTTGCAACGGCTGGATGCTGTGGAGCGGATACTGATCGCGGGCAGTTTGCGACGCATGCGGGAGACGGTTGGCGATATCGATATTTTGGTCGTCTCGACGCGGCCGAACGAGGTGATGGACGCATTTACGCGCATGGACGGTGTGGAGGACGTAATCGCGAAGGGCGAGACGAAATCGTCCATCATTCTCCGGGGTATCAATGTAGATTTACGGGTGGTCGAAGCGGCCTCTTTCGGCGCTGCCGCGCACTATTTCACCGGCTCGAAGCACCACAATGTGCGAATCCGGGAGCTAGGGATGAAGCGGGGGCTAAAGATCAATGAGTACGGCGTCTTTCGCGGCGCTGAGCGTATCGGGGGCGAGCAGGAGTCGGAGGTCTTTGCGAGCGTCGAGCTCCCCTACATCCCGCCGGAACTCCGTGAGGATCGCGGTGAGATAGAAGCAGGAAAGGAAGGGAGCATCCCGAATCTGGTCGAGCTCGAGAACCTAAAGGGCGATTTGCACGTGCACAGTATCTGGAGCGACGGGAAGAACAGCATTGCGGAGATGGCGGATGCCGCGCTCGCCCTGGGCTACGAGTACATTGCGATCGCAGACCACTCACCCGCGGTTGGTATCGCTGGTGGCCTGAATGAGGAGAAGATACCAAAACGGTTGGCTGAGATCGAGCGAGCGAACAACCGATTCGCGGACGAAGGCGTTCGGTTCAGGGTGTTGAACGCCGTTGAAGTCGACATAAAATCTGATTTTTCGCTTGGTTTCCCTGATACCGTCCTGGAGGCGTTTGACATTGTTGTTGGCGCGGTACACTCGAAGTTCTCCCAGGATCGGGCCACGATGACGAACCGCATCATGAGCGCGATGGAAAGCCCGTACGTGGATATTATCGCGCACCCCACCGGTCGGTTATTGGGCAAACGGGATCCGTACGCGGTGGATATGGTGCAGCTCATGGCTGCGGCGAAGGAAACGAAGACGATTCTGGAGCTCAATTCCTTCCCCGAGCGGCTCGATCTGAATGATCTCCACTGTAAGATGGCGAAGGTTTATGGCGTGCTCGTGGCCATCTCGACTGACGCACACGATACCTCGCAGATGCGCGACGTGCGCAGATACGGCATTGCAACCGCGCGGCGTGGCTGGCTCGAGCCGAAGGACGTCGTGAACACGAGGGACTTAGCGGGACTGATGAAGTTGGTGAAGTAAGGTGAGCTAAACATGAGCTAAAAGGTCCTCAATTCCCCTCGCATGGCCTTCTTCGTGATCTCCGTTACGCTCGAGAGCCCTTCGTCGATGATGCGTTTCACCTTCTTCTCCATCCATCCTTGGTTCACGCCACTGAGCGGGATGATTTGTGCGGTCGCGACCTTCGGGTCGTCGATCCGCCGGCCGATCTCAGAGAGGATCTTGAGCTGCACCTCGCGAATGCCGTCGACGTTCTCAACGATCTCCCTGGCTATACGGTTGGCGAGCAAGTTGTAGATCTTGCCCGTGTGGTTCACCGGGTTCTTCCCACAGGTCGCCTCCAGGCTCATGTTGCGGTTCGGCGTAATGAGTCCGTTGGAGCGGTTCCCGCGCCCCGTCGCACCGTCGTCACCCATCTCTGCCGAGGTACCCGTGACGGTGAGGTAGACCGAGCCGGGCATGTCGGCCATATTCACCAGCACGTTGACGTCCCGCCCGGTATAATCCTTCGCGACGCCCGTCATATACTCCCGTAACCGGTGCTTGATATTTATGTAATGATCGTAATCATCCACGTATTTGGAGACGAACGCGTCACCGACTGTCAAGGTGATCGTGTCCTGCTCACGGAGCGCCATCACCTTCATATCCTCGCCGACCGCTTTCTCCTCGTCCCGGAACTCAGCCATCACCTTCTCCTCGACGTTGAGCACGATCGATTCAGTCTCGGAAAGCGGGGCATGGGCCACGCCGAACGAGGTATCATTTGCCATCGGCACGGTCGGTTCTGCGCTCTCCTTCCTGTTCCCCTCAAAGACCCCGATGAGATCAGATGAGCCGTGTCCCAACTTGCTGTCCACGATCACGTGCCGTTCCACGTCCAGGTTCCTGACGTTCTTCAGATACTGCTTCGCCGCGTGAATTGCCACGGTATCGACCGGGATTTCATCGGTCCCGAATATGCGCGTTGCACGGCCGCCGAGCAGTATGTAGATCGGTGAAATGACCTCGCCACCGCCATACCAGGGATTTGACCGCCCGGCAACGAGCTGGACCTTATCGGTGTTGTGGTGCAGGATCACGCCACAGGTTCGCAGGTACTCCTGGCACAATGCCACGCTTACCGCCTCTGCAATTCCGTCACATAAACTATCAGGATGCCCCAGCCCTTTCCGCTCAACGATCTCGATCTCCTGCGCCTCCACGGGCTCCCGATTCACGAACTCAACCTTTATCTTTCGCTCCATCGAGCCGCTCATACCCATTTTTTCCGTCCTCTTACTTTCATTCAGTGTCTTTCACCACGGTCCCCAAGAAACGCGTGACTGGTTCAAAGGTCTGTACTATTGAGATCTTTCTTAAAGAAAAGCTCAGTGGAAATGATGGCACTGTTTCCCGTCGGGTCATCGATGATGAGGGTCATCTGCGCGTTACCCAGCTTGATCTCTTCGATCTGTTTCAGAACCTCATCTGCTCGCTTCTTGCTCTCCGCGTCCTTGCTCAGCATCCGCACGACCCGCTCGACACGCTTCAGCACGCCCTCGACCGTTGTGATGAAGGCATCGCCCCGTTTCGGCTCGACAATGACCCCCAGCTCAGGTATCTCGATAGTCCCGAACGAGGAGCGGATAACAACTGCGTCAATGTCATCGAGTGATGCTATCACCTTCTCGCATCGGTTCTGCTTCTGATCCGCGAGCATCATGACATCCGTAGCGCGATACCCGCAGGAGTCGCAGACCGCGGTGAAGATCATGATCTCACCGAAGTACGGGATTTCATACGGGACACAGTGCAATTCGCTCTCCGCACCACAGACTGGACAGGTCTCTTTCAACGCGCGCCACCACTCACCGCTCGTTACGTTTCGTTACGTTAGGCTGCGTTTCTTACGCTGGCTCCGACGTTCGGCCAGGCTACTTCCCGGAGAGTTTCTGCCGTTCGATCTTAATTCCCGTTGGGGTCACGATCACCATGTCATCAGCAATACCGGCGATATCGCCACTGATATCTGAGGCCACCATCTTCAAGTCCTTAATGGTCTTCTCGACGAGCACCTTATCCTTCTTCGCCAGGGAGATATCCAGGAGCAGGATATTACCCGAATAGACCTCCTTCTTCAAATCGGGGAGATCGTAAAGCCCGGTTAACTCCGCGGTCTTCACGTACATCCGCACGCCTTCGTCTTCCCTGAGCTCCTCCTCGTACGCCTCCAAGTCCAGGTCCCAATAATCCTCTTCGTCACCAATACCCTCTCGCTTCGCGAACAGCTTCTCAAACCCTTCTTTTAATCCCATTTTGCCCCGCTCACATCTGATTAAATAGTATTGTTTCGTTCTGAAATTAAAAGTATCGGGTGACATCTTAAAACATATGGTCTGCAGCGTACCATGCGCTTGAAGAGGGTGAAAACCGGCGCTGTATGAAGTAAGTATGAATAATGTCTTCCTTCTCCTGCCCTTCCTCATAGCTTCAAGAACATCGCTGCTGCGTGGGGGTCTGAATCCGCGGATCTCGGAGTGATCGCTCATCGCGGGCGAAGCCCGCGAGGCCAGGTGAAGATGGCAAGCGGTGGTATAGGCGGTTCTGCGGTTTCAGGCGGGTGAGTGGATCGAAAACTACTAATAGATCAGGAACGAAGCATGCATGCGAGGAAGTGTTTCGAAAGGGGGCAAGGAGCGCATGAAACGAGCTCGAAAACCGGTCGCTGTTACACTTGCACTTATCGGCGCGGCATTGTTGCTGTCTGCACTCACCGGTGCGGTGAGCGAACCAGATGGGGTGTGCATCTGCTCAACCTGTGCGGAGTGCGAAGCGAGGTTATCTGATCCCGCCTGCGCGGTTGTTACTCTCACGGCAGGCATCGTCAATCAATCGGGTACCTGCACCAATAACCCGGAAAACTTCCCCGATAAGATCTTTGACTGTCAGTACCACACGATCGATGGAGATAACACGGGCGTGGATTTCGGGATCCTGCTCGAGGGGCAATCCGGGAACACGATACGAAATTGCATCATCTGCGAATTCTCAGAGGGGATTGATCCGCGGACCTCCTCCTGCGATGGCTCGGCAGGTACTCTTTGCGGCTGCGTCGGCGCATCGCACACCTTCCTCGAGGGCAAGACCGTGACGGAATCCTGCACCTTGAACTGTGATCTCACGTCGAATGGTACCTGCTTCACCATCGGCGTGAATAACATCACCCTCGACGGCGGTGGTCATCGGATCAGCGGGAATGGCACGGGCGCGGGCATCGAAGTGTCGGGGGAAATAGGCGTAACCATAACGGGTATTACCATTGCGAACTTCAAGAATGGGATTCATCTGGTAAATTCCCAGCATTGTACGGTGATCAACTCCACCGTGACCAATAGTAGCGGCATGGGCATCGGGCGTGGGATTTTTCTCGACGATTCAAGCCACAATATCATTACTGATAACAGGGTGCAAGCAAATGATTTTCAGGGCATGTATCTAGAAGGCTCATCGGACAATGTTATCACAAACAACACGGCAAATTCAAATGGCAATTATGGCATTGTGCTGTGGTCCGGTAGTAACAATAATATCGTGATGAACAACACGGCATCCGATAATAATCGAGGTATAACGCTGGGATACGCCATGGCTAATCTTGTTAGTAACAACACGCTCAGAGACAACACCCAGTTTGGTATAGAGCTGCAGCAGTCAAGCAATACAAATACCTTCTACAATAATACCATTATCGACAATGGTGAAATCGGCATCTCTATCGGGTTATTCGGTACGTCCTATCAGGACAATGCGATTCTGATGAATACAATAGAGCATCATAACTATGGGATCTCACTGCTGAACGCGGCGAATACCACAATAGCGGGTAATACGGTAACGGAAACGACCACGGGCATCATGCTTGAGCAATCGGCCCAAAATACCATCTCGAACAACAGTGTCGATACTTACAGCAGCACCGGGATTTCGCTCTACCGCAATTCGCCCCATAACCGAGTACTCAATAACACGGTCTGTGGTGGTGCGAACTACAGCGGCAATCTTGGTATATCGCTCGACGGTGCAGATCATACGGTGCTCAGGGGGAATACGGTCAGCAAGAACAGAGGGCGGGGGATTTCAGTCAGTGGGAATTCCCAGTATGCGCTCGTTGATACCAACGACGTGAGGAACAATAACGGTTACTGGGGTATCGGTATCGGTATCACGTCATCACAAAACACCATCAGCAACAATACCATCAGCTTCAATGATATCGGGATTAACGTCATTAATTATGCACACGACCTCTCCATTTTCAATAACACGATCGATCAGAATCTGAAGACCGGGCTCGAACTCTGGGCCGGGCGCGAGAGCAGTATCACGAACAACCGGATAACGAACAACAGTGGATACGGCATTTACCTCTTCGAATACAGCAGCGACAATCTTATTGACGCGAATACCGTCTGCGGAAACAGGGTTCGCGATTTTTACCTTGATGGCTCGCCCGTTGGGAATTCGGGCGTGGAGAACGTCTGTTATCTCCCTGACGGCTGGAATGACACGGGAGTCGTCGGTTGCACGTACCGGTGCGAGGCGCGCCCGATTTTTGAGACAGGCGCGGGCACCTATCCCAGTATCCCCGGGCGCTACCAGGGGACGATCACGCCGAATCGCACGATCATCGTGCAGCACCTCTCAACCTATCCGTGTCCGGGGACCGGAGGTCATAGCGAATATGTGAAGCTCTGGAACAGCAGCACCGACTGGAACGTAACCGCCACCTGGCACGGTTACCAGCGTGAGTGGCAGCATCTCACCTTTGAAGAGCCGTTCATCTTCGAAGCGCACGAGACCTACAACTACAGTATAACCACAGGCTCGTACCCGCAGATTATCCATGCTGAGGCGTGGAACGCAACCGGCGGGGTCATCACGTGCACCTCATGTGAGGACGCAAATGGAAACGTTCACACAGATTGGATACCAGCCATACGGTTGTGGTCGGACTGAACGGTTCCTTTGGTCAACTTATCTTCCAGAACGTTTGCGGACACCAGCGATACGGCTGTATAGAATCGTCGGGATTTTCACGCTGGTCTTTGGCATGAACGGCTCGCTCGCTCGCTGACAGTAGTATGCGCTCGCTCTTCACTCGGCCGGGCCGCAGTTCTGGTGGCATTTTCTCGGTTTTTGAATACTTTCTAAAACCGCTATCGATAATCCGCGATGACGATTCGCAGCTCGTCTGCGTCGCGCGCCTCGGTGAGTACCCGCTCAAGCTCACGATGGTCCGACGGGTCGTTGAGATACCGCACGAAGCGCTCATAGCCACGTATACTACGCTCGAGCGTGCCCGCGGGGATCGGCTGCCCGCCGGTCGTCTCCGCTGTACCGTTATAGAAGAGTACGATCTTGAGCGGGATATGCCGCTGCACGGCTTCCGGTAAACCGAGCTGCCCGGCGGCGATGAAGGAGAAATCGCCCGTTAACGCCCATACATCATCGAACCCTGCCATAAAAGCGCCGATCGCGAGCGGAATGCTGCCACCCATGTAGGTCGCGATGTCGACACAGTTGTAGGGTGGAAAGGCAAAGAGGCTCGAGACGCCCGTATCGCCGGTTACGATTGCGCCTCTGAGCGATTGAAAGACCGAGAATAAGGGTGCGTACGATTCAGCGACTGGTTTCCAGCGCTCGGGTAATGACTGGGGTATGTGCGGGATCGCAGGCGTTTGCAGCCGTGTCCAATCCGCGCATCGCCGCTTGGCTGCGAGCACCTCGCGCTGGTACGCGCTGAAGCACGGACAGAGCACGTGCTGCGTGATGTCCCGCAGGTAGGGCGGGTTTGGGTATGCGGAGAAGCATCGGGATTCAAGCTCGACCAGTTGCTGTAATTCGTCTGAGTCAACGAGAAGCGCATACGGAATCTGAAAGCGCTCCGACTCAGCAAAACAGCGCAGGATGTCCTGGTACAAGGTGTGTGCAGTTCCTATGCGGTGAGGAATACCGATGCCTTCAAGAGCAGCGATGGCGTCAAGAATGCTATCAGAATGCGTGCCCTGGGGGTCGTCAAAGATCACGGTCACGAATCCTGCGGTTGTACCTGCATAGAGCGAGTCAGAGACGCTGTTGCAGGCTTTTAGAAATCCGTGCACCTTCATTAAGCTCGCCGCGCGCCCGCCGACCAGGCTCGCACCGTGCGCGATCGAGTAAGCCACTTCCTCATTGAACGAGATCGGGAGTTCTTTGTTACTGAGCTCGCAGTACTCCGAGAAGACCTCGCTGGCACCGTATCCGGGGACATGTGTGGCGACGAGGACACCCGCATCGTGGAGCGCGTGAGCAATCACGGCGGACAACTTCTTCCTCATTGACGGATAGATAACCGTTAGAGTCTATATAAACGAGACGGTAGCGTATGACGCGCCATTGGGACTATCTCGATCGACAATAACGTGAGCACCGTGAGTCGGGCGCGTTCAGCATCGGCTTCTCCATTCTTTTCTTTTTCCTTTTTCTCCGCACCCACTGCGCGCGATGGTCGGGATGTTCATGCGCTCTGGTGTATATGTGCTATTCAGACAGAGCTGCTGTACGTTGCAACCTTTATATACTCGTGGGGTTATTGAATGAACCAGAGAGGTAAAGAAGAGAAAGGTTTTGACTTTTTTCTTGAGTAGAAAGAATGGAGTATTTTGGAAATCTAGGTATTATTGAGCCTGTTTTAAAGTCAATAGAAGAAGCGAAGTTTGAAAAACCAACAGAGATCCAGGCGAAAGCGATCCCCTCAATCCTTGAGGGCCGGGACGTTATCGCGGGTGCATCGACCGGATCAGGCAAGACGCTTGCCTTTGCGGCCGATATTATCGCGAAATCAGAGAAGGGCACAGGAATCCAGGCGCTGGTCTTAACACCAACTCGGGAGCTGGCGCAGCAGGTAGCTGCGGCGCTAGGCGATTTCTCACGGTACAAGCCGCTGCGGATCGTTGCGGTCTTTGGCGGCGTCTCGATCAACCCGCAGATGGAGCAATTAAGGACTGCAGACGTCGTCGTCGGAACTCCGGGCAGGATACTGGACCATCTACGACGGGGAACGCTTGATCTGCGCGGGGTAACGACGCTCGTTCTGGATGAAGCGGATCGGATGCTGGATATGGGTTTCATCGATGATGTGGAGCAGATCATCCGGAAATGCCCGCGTAAGCGGCAGACGCTCTTGTTCTCAGCGACCATTACCAGCGAGGTGGCGCGACTCGCGCGACGCTACATGAACGAGCAAGTTGAGATCTCGGCAGAGCAATACGTCGATCCGCGGAAGTTGACACAGTTTTACTATGACGTGCTTGATGAGCGTATGAAGTTCTCGGTGCTGGTCCATTTATTACAGCATGAGAAGGCCGGATTGGTCATGGTCTTCTGCAACACGCGGCATAATACCGACTTTGTGGCGAACAACCTCAGGGCTGTGGGTGTCGACGCGCTCGCGATCCACGGTGGACTGACGCAGGAGAAACGGAACGCGGTAATGAAGCAATTCCATACACAGAGCGTCTGCGTGCTGGTCTGCACTGATGTCGCGGCACGAGGGCTTGATATCCCCGGGATCTCGCACGTCTACAATTATGATATCCCTGGTGACAGCAATGATTATATTCATCGTATCGGCCGCACGGCACGAGCAGGTGAGGAAGGGTGCGCAATCAGCATCCTCACACCCAGCGATTACGATAACTTCAGAAGAGTAATGCATCTCAAAGATATCAGGATAACCGAGAAGCAGCTACAGGCGGTGAAGCGTGTGCAGATAAGCTGGAAGGCTAAAGGGCGCTCGATGCCCGGGAGACCGGGAGAGAGACAGAGGTCGGGTAGAACCACATATTACAAGAAACGGACGAGCGGCCAATCACGAGTAACCGGTTAAGCAGTCCGTTCGCGTGTAGTGTATCCAAAAGCGTTAGAGCACGAGTTGTCCACCTGCGCAGGCAGCGCCAACGCTCCACGCATGGTGGCCTCGGCCTGTTTATTACCGCGTCGCTCCTCGAGTATGTATTCGCTACCCCTTCGAAGTTGCGAGTGATGCGGACATATTAAGAGATCTACGATACGTGCTACGTATCCGACCGCTTTATCTATTCCCGGAAGTTCTCAGAGCAGGTGCCAGGAAGTTCTTACCAGGACCTTAAATGACTGCATGAAAAACACCGCCCGTTACGTGAGGAACGGGGAGGTGCGTATGTAGGTGGATTTGGATGTGCCTAAAAGGTATTGCTAGCTACTACGCGATGGTGGACGGAAGGGGCACAGTGGTAAAGAAGGACCGATTTCGCACGACAGGAGCGGAGTGGGAGGGATTTGCGAGCGCTCTGCGGGAGAGAGGGGGGTCAGGTAGCGATCGAAGCATCAGCTTCGGGCAGCTTCGTCTATGAGCAGCTCGATGAGCAGGGAATAGCGGTTCATCTAGCTCATCCAACGATGGTCAGGCCGTTTGCGACCGCGCGTCACCTTGCGGAGTCGGTCTAGGGGGTTTTAACGAAGCAGGAAGCTTATAACGAAACTAATAAGGCACGAAGAGCCTCGCCTTTTCCCTGCTCCCCCGAGGGTCGTTAAAATGAGTGGAGGCCGCCACACTCACGACGCGTAACCCTGTGCCGATGAAGGTACGAAGAGATGAATGTCGAGTGATGTGAACGGGTAGGTGGCTAAGCATGAATAGTATCTAACAGAATGAATAGGTAGATAGGGCAAGGTGATGGTATGATTAAGTCCGCCTCTTTAACAAACGAGAGGTGGAAACGTGA
>CAZFWT010000028.1:0-22026 GCA_964522635.1 uncultured Halobacteria archaeon
GCTCACCAAAGACGTCAGTAACGAGCTTACGTTACTTCTCGATCACCATCTCCTCTACTGCCATGCCGAAGTGCCGTGCCGCATCCGTTACATGAACGAGCACCTCGTCGCCGGGTTTCAAATCAACGACTGAAATCGGCTTCTCCGTGCCCATCAATTTGATCGTCTCGGCGTTCTGGAGAATGATGCTGCACGGCCGTGGCTTGCCCTCCGTTGTCTCAACTTCGGCCTCGACGAGCATCAGCGGACGTTTCTCAATCTTGACGCGGCCAACCACCGCTCTTCGCGTCTTACCCGCTGAATTCACGATCACCACGTCATCCCCGGACTTCAACTCGGCGAGATACTTCGTCTTCTCGCCTACAAGGATGTACGCGTAAACTGCGCCCGCATTCACTCTGAACGGTCGCGCTGCTACGTAAGGGCTCTCTTCTGATTCAGAATGCACCAGAAAGAGCACAAACGACTGCGAGCCCACGAGCATGCCCTCGCCGCGTACCATCAGCGAGCAGGTATCCACGCAAACCCGGTCGCCCATCACGAGCTCCGCGACCCTGGTAACCCGTGCTGTCGTGAGCGGAATCGTGGCACTAGTGCTCGCATCACGGATCTCTACCGCGCGTTTTATCTCGGAGACATCGTTTGTATCGAGCAGAACGCCGTCGGCACCGTACTCCAGCGTTTCCAATGCGGTTCGCGCTTCTTCCGCGCTCTGCACACCCGCAATCACCTTTGTCTCCTTCTGCTGCAGTTCCGCGATAATATTCTCCAGCGGGATGATCTTCCAATCCCTGCCGATCACCAGTACGTAATTGCTCTGCTCAGCAAGCGCAACGGCAAAACGCTCGTAAGCCTTGCCTCGCAGCTCCACGTAGCCTGCAGTGGGCGTCTTACCAACGGTCTCCTTGAGCGCGTTATAAACGTGAGCTTCGGCAAAATCAGCAGGAATCGGTGTGGTGCCATCGCCCTCGCTCCGCTTACCAAAGACGAGAATATCCGCACCTTCTGGCGATTCCGCTTCGTTAACGAGAGCTGCTATCCTGATCCGACCGAGTTCCCGCACCTTTGCGATGTCCTCTGGCTCAATGAGCACCACGTCAACGCCGCTTTCTAAACTCCCCGTGATTCGCGCCTTGCGCACATCCCACGCGCCGACATCCGCATCTGCCTTGATCCATACTTCTTTCTTCTCGGTCATCGCCCTTTGATTCTACAATAAAAACAAAAGAAGTTATCTTACGGTGAGCTCGACTATTTCAACTCCTCCAGCGCTTCTTGTGCGGTAAAATTTTCGTGCACGATCTTGCTGAGCGCTCGCGTCATCTGTGCCGGATCCTCGTGCTGAAAGACGTTTCGCCCGATCGAGATCCCCGCAGCACCCGCAGCGACCGCCTCCTCCACCATCTCCATCAGCTCCTCGTCCGTATTCGTCTTCGGCCCACCTGCGATGATCACCGGTACCGGACAACTCTGCACCACCTCTTTGAAGGTGTCTGGATCGCCCGTATAATTCGTCTTGATAAGATCAGCACCGAGTTCCGCACCGACGCGAGCCGCGTGCATCACCATATCCGGCTCATGCTCATTCTTCACCTTCTTCCCGCGCGGATACATCATTGCTAAGAGCGGAATGCCACACTGCTCGCAGACCATGGTCATTGCACCGAGCGCCTCGAGCATCTCCGCTTCGGTATCCGCCCCCACATTCACGTGCATCGAGACCGCATCGGCACCCAGCCGCAATGCCTCTTCCACCTGCGCGACAATCACCTTGTTCAAGGGATCAGGCCCCAGCGACGTGCTCGCGGAGAGATGGATGATGAGGCCGATATCCTTGCCATAACCCCGGTGCCCTGCTATGACAATGCCCTTATGCAGCAGTACCGCGTTCGCGCCGCCTTCCGCGACGGCATTCACCGCGTTCCGCATATCCGTCAACCCGTAGATGGGCCCTACGGTCACGCCATGGTCCATCGGCACAATGACGCTCCGTCCACTGTTCCGCTCGAAGATCCGCTCCATTCGGATGCTCTTCCCAATTCCCATTTGCTCCATTCGCTCTCTTATACTCGTCATCTTCTCCCCTCTTCTCTTTTACTTCACCCTATCCTCTTTTCCTCCTTTCAATCTACCAGCATTTTGCAGTTTGTCTGCGTCCTTCCGAATCATTCAAATGTGTTCAGATTTACGGGCAGGATCCGCTTTCTGGCATCCTCATCTCCCAGAGGCGCCCGTGATCAGGCACGTTCGCCGTTGCGCCCCCCCCCCCACACAAAAAACAGGGATATCTGGATAGCGTGAGATGTAATCTACCTTCCTCCCACAGTTCCGTAGTACGCATCGTTCCCCGTCGGCTCCGGTGCCCGTAGCCGCTTCGCGCTCTGATGTGCATTAATGCAACTTAGCGTATAAAAATGTACACCACCGCTCCCCCGCAAAACGCCCTGAACGCATACACCACGGGGGCGCTGCAATCTCGCATGATACCGGGAATAACTGCTCTAAAACCGGGTCTTATGTCCGCAGCAGTCCACCGCAAAACCGCGAGCTCAGGCTAACCGCACAGTCTCCAGGTTCATAGGTGCGGCCGTCTCGATGTTGAGCTTCTTGTGGATCCCGCTGGCCAGCGCGATGCACTTGCTCGGCTCGCCGTGCATGCACATCACCTTGGAGGGGAGCGGCCGTATCCGCCGCACAAACTCGATCAATTGGTTGCGATCGGAATGACCGGAGAAGCCATCGATCGTCCGGATATCCATCTCCACTTTTGTCGTATCCACTCGGCCTCCGTTCGCGAATTGCATCTCGTTCCAGCCTTTCTGGATCCGCCGGCCGAGCGTACCTTCCGCCTGGTAGCCGACAAAGATTAGCTTATTCCGCTCAGAGCTCGCCAGGCCTTTGAGATATTCGAGCACCGGCCCGCCATTGAGCATACCCGACGTCGAGAGGATAATCGACGATTCCTTATCCTCGATTACCGCCTTTCGCTTATCCGCGTCATCGACCTGAACAAAAATGTCTGATAAGAAGGGGTTCTCGCCCTGGAAGATCGAGTTCTTGAGGTTCTTGTTCAGGTATTCCGGGTATGCCGTATGCACCGCTGTGGCCTCCCAGATCATGCCATCTAAATACACGGGCACCTCTAAGTCCATACCTTCCAATGCGATCATTACCTCCTGCGACCGGCCAACCGCGAAGGCAGGGATGATCACTTTTCCACCCTTCTCGATCGTGTGCGCGATCTCATCCTTCAGATACTTCTCCGCTTCTTTGCGCGAGGGCTGTAAATCGTTCATGCCCCCATAGGTGGACTCCATTACTAGCGCCTCAAGCCGCGAGAAGCCGTTGAAGGCGGGATCGAAGAGGAACGTTCGCTCATACTTGATGTCGCCCGTGAAGGCTACGTTGTATAGCCCCTTCCCGGCGTGGAAGTACGCAATTGAAGAGCCCAGTATGTGCCCTGCATTGTACAGGGTGAGTTTGACATCTGGTGCGATATCGGTCACGTCGCCGAACTTGAGCGGGATCGTATGCCGAATGGTGTCACGAATAAATGTGGATTTATACGGGATTCTCTTCCCCTCTCGTGCGGATACCTCGAGATAGTCGAGCAGCAGGAGCGACGTGAGATCGCGCGTTGGCTGTGTCATGTACACGGGCCCGTCATACCCGTACATGAACAAGAGCGGGACAAGGCCTGAGTGATCAAGATGCGCATGCGTGACCACAACTGCGGTAAGATCCTTAATCGGCAGCACTTCGGGCGCGTACAGATACGGCGTTCCTTCCGAGCCGACACTGACTCCGCAATCGATCAGGATCTTCGTCTCCGGCGTCGAGAGCATGAACGAATTCCGACCAACCTCGCGACAGCCGCCCAACATCGTTAACCGCAGCCATTCGTCTTCTTTCGTCTTCTCACTGTAGATCTTCCGGCCAACCCGCTTCAGAAAATCCTTCCTGAATTCGCTCTCTTCGCGTAAATAGCGACGTGTGCTCTTGATGATTGAGGATTGGATCGGTGGTGCCCTGATAACGTTTGGCCGCCATCCGATCTCCTTTGCCACTTCGCGTAAGGTCGTGCCATGCGTCCCGATGACCAATCCAGGCTTCTCCGCCTCGATGATCACCTCCGCAGTGTCCATATTAAAATAAATATCCCTTATCCCACCCTCTTCGGGTACAATATCATGGATGACCTTCGTTGCCTTCTCCGGCTCCATCAAAATAGTGTTACTCGGCCGGACTGAGATTCGCTTCTTCAATTCCTTCGCCAGCGTACGAACGATCGCGCCGTCGTCCACGAAGGCCTGCGTGTCCTCAGTGTAGATCACGAGTTCCGGGCCCTCGAACTCCACGTTCGTTATCTTCACTCCTGTCGGCAGGAGTTCAACGATTCGCCGTTTTAAGTCTAAAAGCGTCTCTTCTGCGGTCATTGTATCAATCGATCGTCTCCTACAACTTCTCGTTTGCTCTCTCTTATGCTCTCTCACTTTTGAATCGCTCGTAGCACTGGTCCGTGTGGATCCATTCTCTCAACGTCCACCACGTGCTACATTCGAGTATGGTGCAAAATTCCTCACGCTACGCTGTCAAACGAAAGTAAGAGTTACTTCAACGAGCTTTTATCTCCTTGACTTCCTCCTCGCTCAATTCCGTATACTTATCCTTCGTTATGACAATCACCTCAATCTCCTCGCCCGATGCGCTGTCTCGTTTCATTGCCGAGTGCACCGCCTGGATCGCGAGTGCAGTTCCCGCTTCCACCGACAAATCGGCGGTGTAGCGATCCTCCAGCACACCGTAAGCGATGGGGGAGCCCGAGCCGGTGGCGGCGATTTCCTTCTCCTCGGTATTGCCGCCGAGCGGATCGATTGAGAATATGTGCGCCCCATCTCGGTCGATGCCCCCGACCAGAAGTTGCACAATGTACGGATAATATCGACTCCCGCTCATCACGTTGGAGAGCAGGGTCGCCACTGCACGAACGGTCATCGGCTCGTCTCGTCGAATCTTGAAGAGCTGCCCTTCAACGCGCATCACGCGAATGAGCGCCTGCGCATCGCCGACCACACCAGCCGTCGTGATCCCGATGAGATCGTCCAACTGATAGATCTTTTTCGCGGCCTTTGAGGCGATGAACGAGCCCATCGTCGCCCGCTTCTCACTTGCTAACACGACGCCGTCATTGCAAATCAGTCCAACGGTCGTCGTTCCTTTCTTTACCTGATCCATTATCTCCATCTTCATATCCCTCCATGCGTTGTTGTCAATTTCACGTGCTTTACTCCTTTTAGACTCATGACGTTCTCCGCCAACGCCTTTATCTTCTTCGCATCGCCCTGAATCACGATGATCTCAAAGCAATTCTCGTGGTCAAGATGAATATGGGTTGACGACTTGATCATATCTATATAGCGGTGCTGAACGGTCGTGAGCTCGTCACCCAGGCCCCGCTGCTCGTGATCATAGATGTACGTGATGGTTCCGATCTCGTCGCCGGTCTCGCGTTCCATCCATTCGTACTCGACGATGTATGCTCGTATAGCGTCCCGTATCCCTTCAGACCGAGACGAGTATCCCCGACCGTAAATGATCGTATCAAACTTATTGAGCAAATTTGAGGGGAGAGAAACCCCTATTCGGGTCAAACCCCGCCCTTCTTCCATCTTCCAACCTCCTCAAATGCCACTATCCTTCTTATTATCTCTTCAGCCTTACAAACGGCCCGTGAATCGTGCTTGGTTATCCGAACAACCGTAGCGTGAAAACCGCGATCTCTGAGCTCTCGTTCCAGTTGCGCATCGTCGAATTTCTGATCGTATCCTAATGCTAGTATATCCGGATTGATACTATATAAAGGTTCATACATATCGGTTTCGCTCCCGAGCAGCGCTTTATCTACCATTTTCAGCGCGGCCACCATTTGCACACGTTGCTCTTCCGGTATGATTGGTGTTCGCTTTCGCTTCTTCACCGTCGAGTCTCGTGCCACAATGACGTACAGTTCATCGCCCAACTTCTTCGCCTCTTCCAGGAACAGCAGATGCCCGGGGTGCAGGATCTCAAATGCCCCGGTCGCCAACACTCTTACCATAGCCCATCCTCTTCTCCTTCCACCAGCTCATTCGCCGCGCCCATGTGTACCCTGAGCTCCAGCTCTTCGCCGCGTGCGTCATAACATCTCCAGTCCTGCTCTTCATACGGGTAGCAGGTGATAATGTGATACGCGCCCATGCGCGGGAAGATCATCAAATCCTGTCCCGACGGTCGCAAGGATCCCACGTGTGGGTGACTGTGCACCGATCCCACCCTGCTCAGACCCATGGGTATCATCTCCCGCCGTATCACCGCGCTCTTCTCAGAGGAGATCGTGCCGGGTAAGAAAACGACCTCGGTAATAAGATCACCCTCGGCGCAGAGCAGCCCGAAAAACTCATGGGGATGACTCGATTTGCTCACTTCCAGTATGAAGTCCAGCGTCTCACGTGCGATCTCCAACGGTTTCCCTCTCATGCGCATGGTTTGTTCTCGCCCGCTTCTCCGTCTGGGATGCCAATCGAAAGCTGATCTACAAATCAGCCTTCAAGTTAAGAAAGCTTGAACTCAAATGTACCTTCTGTTTTTAGCTCGGCTGCGGTAGGGAGCGTGCCAAATTTCGCGCGGAGAAGTAAGTCTGCCACCGCATAGTTTAAGACCCGAGCGATTCCGACGATGGAGGTTGTGGGTCGCGGATTAACGTCTACAACGTACGCGGCTCCGTCATCATCCACCACGAAATCGATCCCCACGTAGCCCGCACCGCCCAGCGTGGTGATCACCGCCATACTGATCTGCTGAATCTTCTGCGCGATCCGTTCGTCGATCGCGTATGGCACGTACCCGCCGCAGTATTTCAGACGCCCGTTCTCCATTCTGATGTATTGCTTGTTGATCGTAAGGGGGAGGATCGAGGACCTGCTCGCGATGAGACTACAGCTCAGATCATCGCCCCGAATGAATTCCGAGATGAAGCAATCGGGATTATCGTACGGTCTAGACATTTCACCTCGCTGCTCCTCGTTCAGCACGAGAACGTTCTCGGATGCGCAGCCAAAGCGTGGCTTGCTGATGTATGCTCGCGATCGCGTGCCGAAACGCACCACTTCGTCCGCGGTGACGATCCTCGGCACTACTATCCCAGCAGCACGCAAAAGCTCTGAGGTTCTGAGCTTATCGGCGCAGATGGCAACAAAATCAGAGGGGCAGCCCAAATTGACCGTTTTCGATTCCAGAAGCCGCGTTAGCCTGGCGAGTTCAATGTCTGGCGCGATAACGATGCCCGCGTCACACCACGCCGCAAGTCGCTCCACTGCCGCTGCAAAATCCTGCTCGGCCTCCGGATAAACAACTTCGTGACCCAGCCGCTCGAAGCCCAGCTTGAGCGTGGCGAGCATCGCTTTCCCTTCTTGCAACAACGAAGAGTTCTTCCCGGCACCTCCGCCGACAGCGTACTCGGCGACCAGAATTCTCATCCGCTTTACTTTAGCTCTGCATCTACGTGAGCGTCTTCCCACGCTCGGCGAGCCTGGCCAACGCGAGGAGCACATTGAGGAAATAGTCGTTTTGCAACGGTTTCCCTAAGTCATCTTCCCAGCTCTTCTTTACCTCATTAAATCGCTTGAGCGTTATCTCCGAGAGCTTTCCGAGGCTGGAGCCGTAAACGAATGCTTCTACTTTCGCCGCTTTTTTCACTGGCTCTTCTTCCGCCTTCGCCGCTGCTCGCTTCTCCCGTCGCATGCCCGCGATGGTGAAGCCCATAGAATTGATCGCCCGTGTCACCGAAGAACGTTTGATCGGGCTCTCACGGCCTTTGTTCTCCTCGGCGAGTATCTCATCGACCGTAATCGTCCCGGCCTCTATTCGGTCACGGTACTTCTGGAGCCAGCCCGGTCCTTTCTCCTCGCTCTCCGCTTTTGTGCCCTGCTCATCAGGGTGACCTGCTTCGCTCACTTCTGCCACTTCCGATGCTTTCCGCTGCAGCTGACTCGTCGGGTAACCCAGAGCGTTGATCGCCCGTGTCACCGAAGAACGTTTGATCGGGCTCTCACGGCCTTTGTTCTCCTCGGCGAGTATCTTCTCAACCGTAATCGTTCCGGCCTCTATCCGGTCACGGTATTTCTGGAGCCAACCAGGTCCCTTCTGTGCCGCTGTGGGGGTATCCTCTCCTTCAGAGGTTTCCTCCACCGCTTCCAATTCGTCCTTCTCTTCGTCCGGCATTCCACCAACTGAATGTACCATAGCATTCACCACTCGTTTCACCGTCGCGATCTTAATCGGCACATTCCGGCGCTCGTTCTCCTCTTCGAGAATTTGCTCAGCGGTAATCGTGCCGTCCTCAATTCGATCACGGTACTTCTGTACCCATGCGGGGGCCTTTTCCACTGCACTCAGATCGTCGTCCGTCTCCCCGACCTCAATCAGACCTGTCGCTTGCGTTTGACCTTTCGTTCGCCCGCGCAAGCCCGTGATCGGAAGCCCCAGGGCATTGATCGCCCTCGTGACCGAGGATATTTTAATAGAAGTCTCTCGGAGCTTGTTCTCCTCCGCAAGAATCTGCTCAACGGTAATCGTGCCAGCCTCTATCCCTTCTTTATACTTCAAAATCCAACTCGGCGGCCGCTCTATCCTGCCCATTTCTTCTCCTTCCAGTCTCAAAGATATTTATGCTTCTTATCTAATTAAGCTAAATATACAAGAGCATAAAAGATACGAAAGGTGGTGAGGAGAAATTCCCTGCGGTAAGAAGCGAAAGATACAGAAGATGCGGAAACACAAGTTGAAGAAGCGACGAAAAAAGATGAGGTTTAAGAAATAGTCCGCGCAACCGCCGCTGTTTCACGATTGGCTCTTTCTCAGCTTTTTTTAGCTTAGCGTGCTGTTATGGTCACGTTGTACTCGTTGTTGGTGCTCCCAACGATCTTCTCCAGGAGGTCCTTGTGGTAGACGAGTCTTTCCTTTGGGCTTTCCACCGATCTCAAGCTGGGTCAGGACGTCTCGTTCGCTCGTCCTCCGCGTATATTTATGTAGTGAGGGCCCTTATACATTGTAACCCTGTCATCACCGTGAAGGAGGGGGCAAAAGAGCGCGAAAAAGGGTAAAGGAGGCGTTACCGAAATCATGAAGGAATTGACCGAGGTACGGATGTTGAAGGAAGGGAAGTACGTCATTATCGATGATGCGCCCTGTACGATCATGAGCATAACAACCTCAAAGCCAGGGAAGCATGGCGCGGCAAAGGCGAGATTGGAGGGCATCGGTGTCTTTGACTCGCAAAAACGGACAGCAGTCCAGCCGGTGACCGCCAAGATCTACGTGCCGATTATTGAGCGAAAAAGCGGCCAGGTACTTGCTGTTATGGGCACTACGGCACAGATCATGGACTTGGGTGACTTCTCCACGATTGAAATAAAAATGACGGAAGAAATGATGGACCGGATCGAACCCGGCAAAGAGGTACCTTTTTTACAGTACGAGGGGAAATACAAGTTAGTATAGTATAGTATAGTATAAACGGGAAGGGGTGTGCAAAGGGATGGACGAGAAGAAGCTTGTAGGAAAGATAACGCATTACTTCTCGCGAATTGGAGTTGCGGTGGTCGAGCTGAGCGATCGTATCTCGGTCGGTGACCGGATAGTGATCGAAGGCGCCACGACCGCACTTGAACAGGTGGTTGATTCGATGGAGATCGAGAACAAGAAGGTGGAGACGGCAACCGCAGGGGAAGCTGTTGGGCTGAAGGTGGCGGGTACGGTTCGATCTCACGACCTGGTTTATCGCTTGATCAAAACGGAATGAAAACGAATCAGAACGAACGTGGACGGCTATCAGTTCGCGATATTATGGTCACGGATGTCGCGTACGTGACAGTCCCGGGAACGCGCGAGGATGTATTGGAGCTCTTCAAGGAGAAATTCGTCTCGGGTGTTCCGGTCGTAAAAGACGGCAAGGTAGTTGGCGTCGTAACGCGCCAGGATCTGCTCAGGAAGCCCAATGAAGAGCAAGTAGCCCTGCTGATGACGCGCGATCCGGTGGTTATCACTCCAGAGACAAGCCTTGCTGAGGCGGCGAAGCTGATACAGAGTCGAGGCATCCGTCGCTTACCGGTGGTCGAGGGGCACAAGCTCGTCGGGCTCGTGACGGTTGCGGATTTCATCCGGGAGATCGCGACGTGGGACGACAAGACACCCATAACCGGGCTCATAAGGGAAAAGACTCTCGCACTCTGGGATGAGATGCCGCTGAACGTCGCCGGTCGAATCATGGAGCTGGCGAAGGTGAAAGCGGTGCCGGTGCTCAATGCAGAGCTGGATATTGTGGGCCTCATCACCGATCAGGATTTGATCTCTGCGGCGATGATCGAGGACCGTGTGGATCGTTCTGACCTCTCGCTGGGTTCAGATGAGAGCGAGTGGTCATTGGACGGGATGCGTGATCATATGACGCTGTACTACAGCGTTTCACGGATACGACTGCCGAAGAAGCTGGTCAAGGAAGTGATGGTGCAGGATGTGGTGACCGCGACGCGCAATTACGGCGTGAGTGCGTGCGCGCAGAAGATGACCGAGGGACGGTTCGATCAGCTGCCGGTGATCTCTGCCCGTGGGAAATTGATTGGAATGCTTCTCGATCGAGATCTTCTGCATATCATGAGCTAGCTAATCGAGACGGGGTGATGTGCGTTCTAATCGGTCTTTTCAAGCAGAGCGAACCGCGATACCGGCTGAGCGAGGACGAGAAGTTCTATTTGCTGAGCTGCTCTGACCTCTTAAGCGTGATACCTTCAGTAATCGCGGGCGTACCCGCGATGCATGACTTCTTCTGGGACAAGATCCCGGAGCGCAAATATGAGCACCAGATGAAGACCTGTAGCGTCGCCGCACGATGTGCTCTGCAAGAAGCAAGCGGACTGAAAACGCCCGAACGGTTCCGCGCAATGCACGAGCACCTCGTTCAGGGGCTTAGCTACTTTGACGATTCATATTCAGCATCCCTGGCGTATCTCACCGATCATCAGCGAGCGCATACAGCAAAGGCGATCGAATTAGCACTTCTGGGGGGTGCGGAATTCCGCGAAGCGAGCGCGGCGTGGGTGCAGATCGAGCGATCCACGAGTGGCGAATAGCTGTGGGGTTTCAGCGCACGTGCTTGTGCGCAGAGCTGGTTATGAAATGGGGCTCTCTCCATTTAGATCGAGTTCTCACGTGTTTTTTAAAGGTAAAGGGGCAATTGGACAGTTAAGATATGGTGAGCGCAGAAAAGGAAGCGAAGAAGGATGAGACTGCAGAACTCGCGCGACGGCGCGGCTTCATCTGGCAGGCCTTTGAGATCTACGGTGGCGTCGCGGGTTTCTACGATTACGGACCATTGGGCGCGGCGTTGAAACGGCGCGTGGAGGCGAAGTGGCGCGAATTTTACCGCCGTGAGGGCTTTTACGAGATCGAGACGACGACGATCGCACCGAGACCTGTATTTGAGTCCTCAGGACACCTTGAATGCTTCACCGACCCTGCGGTGATCTGCAAGCGTTGCAAGAGCGTCTTCCGGGTGGATGAGCACGTCTACGTCGGTGCGAACTGCCCTGAATGCGGCGGTGAGCTGGAACCATCGGGTGAGTTTCAATTGATGTTCCAGACGCGAATCGGCGTGACGAGGGAGGGCGCCGATGCGCAGGCACAGAGGAAGAGCGAGGGCTATTTGAGGCCGGAGACGGCGCAGGGGATGTTCATCAATTTCCAGCGGTTGCTAAAGTTCAATCGCGATAAGTTGCCGCTCGGGATCCTGCAGATCGGGAAGGCATATCGGAACGAGATCTCGCCGCGGCAGAGCCTTATCCGGCTTCGCGAGTTCACGATGGCAGAGGTGGAGCTCTTTGTGGATCCCGCTGAGAAGACCATTCATCCGCGCTTTGACGAGGTCAAGAATCGGATACTGCCGTTCGTGCCTAATGAGGGCGAGCCGGTAGAAACGAGTATTGGCGACGCAGTTAGCCAGGGGATCATCGCGAACGAATATCTCGGCTACCATATCAGCCGAGTTGATGAGTTCCTGGAGAGCATAGGGCTTCCGCATGATCGGGTGCACTTTAGACAGCACGAGAAGGATGAGATGGCGCATTATGCCATGGATTGCTGGGATGCCGAGTTCTTGAGTGAGAAATATGGGTGGATGGAGATCGTTGGCATCGCGGACCGCGGGGACTACGATCTCTCGGCGCATGCCGCATCCCTGAATATCGACCTCCGTGTGCGTACCGAGACCGGGAAAGTCGTTCCGCACGTGATCGAGCCGTCATTTGGGCTCGATCGTATCATTTACGCGCTGCTGGAGAGCGCGTTTTACGAGGAGCAGCTGGAGAAGGAAACGAGACGTGTGCTGCGATTCAAGAGCGCTATTGCACCGATTCAGGTGGCCGTGTTCCCACTATTGAACCGGGATGAGCTGAAGAGCAAGGCGCAGGAGGTCTTTGAGTTATTACGGAACGCCTCCTTATTCGCCGAATACGATACCGCCGGGAGTATAGGGAAGCGGTATCGCCGCCAGGATGAGATCGGCACGCCGTACTGCGTCACCATCGATTACGATACGTTAGAGGATGCTACGGTGACGGTGCGGGAACGCGACACGATGAAGCAGGTGCGGGTGCCGATAACGGACTTGAAAGCGGCGCTGGTATAACGTCCCTTGCGTCCATGCACGCCGTTCGTTCGGCGAGCGAGTAGCGTGTCTCGTGTGACGTACATTTATATACTCTTACGTACATTGATGAACATCGAGGTGATAAGATGAGCATAAAAGAGAAGGTGATACTCGATGAAGAAGAGATCCCGAAGGCCTGGTACAACATCCAGGCAGACATGAAAGAACTCCCGGAGCCTCCACTCAATCCTATGACCATGGAGCCAGCAAAGCCCGAGGATTTCAAGCCGATCTTCCCCATGGAGATCGTTCGACAAGAGATGAGCAGGGACCGGTGGATTCCGATACCCGATGAGGTGCGCGAGGTGTTACGGCTCTGGAGGCCGTCGCCGCTCTTCCGGGCGACGCGACTCGAGCAGAAGCTGAAGACGCCTGCACGGATCTACTACAAATGGGAAGGCGTCAGCCCGCCCGGGAGCCACAAGCCGAATACCGCAGTCGCGCAGGCCTTTTACAACATGCAAGAAGGTGTCGAGCGATTAGCTACGGAGACGGGCGCAGGCCAGTGGGGCTCAGCACTCTCATTCGGCGCAATGCTCTTCGACCTCAAGGCCACGGTCTACATGGTTGCCGCAAGTTACGATCAGAAACCGTACCGGCGGATCATGATGGAGACCTGGAATGGTGAGGTCTACCGCAGTCCGAGCAACAATACCCAATTCGGGCGCAAAGTGCTGGCCGAGAATCCAGAGACGACCGGGAGTCTCGGAATTGCGATCTCGGAAGCCGTCGAAGATGCGGCGACACACGATAACGTGAACTACGCCATTGGCTCAGTGCTCAACCATGTCTGCCTCCATCAAACCGTGGTCGGATTAGAAGCGAAGCAGGCATTTGAGCAGATTGGCGACTATCCCGATTTCATCTGCGGTAATGTCGGCGGCGGCAGCAACTTCAGTGGGGCGACGTTTCCTTTCGTGGCCGATAAGATCACGGGAAAGAAACCGGACCTCAAGATCGTTGCATGCGAGCCGATGTCCTGTCCGACGCTCACGAAAGGCCTGTACCTCTACGATTACGGTGACACTGCAGGCATGGCACCGATCCTGAAGATGTACACGCTGGGGCATACGTTCATCCCGCCACCGATTCACGCTGGAGGGCTGCGCTATCACGGCGACGCGCCGTTACTGTGCAAGTTAGTGAAAGATGGCTTCATTGGCGCGGCTGCGTATCACCAGACCGAGGTCTTCAAGGCGGCGAAGTTGTTTGCTGAGACTGAAGGACACATTATCGCACCGGAGTCGGCACACGAGGTAAAAGCAGTGATCGATGAGGCACTGCGCTGCAAGGCGGAAGGGAAAGAAGAGGTGATCTTCTTCAACAACAGCGGACACGGGCATTTCGATTTGAGTGCGTACGACGCGTTCCTCAACGGCAGACTCGTGGACTACGAGTATCCCGCGGATCTGGTGAAACAGGCGCTGGAGCACCTACCGAAGATTACGTAAGTGGATGGAGAAGCGAATTTTAACGAACAGTGTGCGGAGGGTGGATGTACCATTCACCCCTCTCGAACTTTTTTCAAAGCTCAGGGGCGTTTTTGACAAGAGCTTTCTTCTCGAATCGGTCGAGGGTAGAGAGAAGATCGCGCGATATTCGTTCATTGGCTTCGACCCTCTTCTGGAATTCAAGGCCAAAGGACGGCACGTGGAGCTGAACGGAGATCGATACACCGTGGAGAATCCGTATGTCGAGATGGCGCACATACTTAATTCGTTCGACTGCGGGCGGGTGGGGACCTTGCCCTTCTCTGGCGGACTGGTCGGCTTCTTCTCGTACGACATCGTGCGATTCTTCGAGCAGCTGCCCACAACCTCCTCTGACTCCCTGGGCTGTCCTGATGCACATTTCATCATTCCCACGCATCTGCTCTGCTTCGATCATCTCAAGCAGGACGTGATTCTCGTCTCGTATAAGAAGGAAAAGATCGATCTGGAGGGGCTCGAGCGGAGCGGAGCTGACCGTGCAATCGAGGACTTTTCTGTCTCTTCACCTCATTCTGAGATGGGGCGCGCGGAATTTGAAGCGGGCGTGGTGAAAGCGAAAGAGCATATCAAGGAAGGTGATATCTTCCAGGTGGTTCTTTCCCGTCGTGTGGAAGCGGATTATACCGGCGATCCGCTGTCCTTTTATCGAAATCTCCGGGCAACGAACCCCTCGCCCTACATGTTCTACCTGGACTTTGACAATGTTGTCGTGGGCTCATCTCCCGAGATGCTCGTGCGGTTACGGGATGGCATCGTGACCCTGCGGCCCCTCGCGGGCACGAGACGCCGTGGCAGAACGAGGGAAGAGGATGAGCTCCTGAAAGTTGATATGCTCCTCGACGAGAAGGAGCGGGCCGAGCACGTCATGCTGGTAGACCTTGGGAGGAACGATCTTGGCCGGGTAGCGCGATCGGGCAGCGTCGAGGTGACGGAGCTCATGGAGATCGAGAAGTACTCACACGTCCAGCACATCGTCTCGAATATAGCGGCCGAGCTGGATAAGGGCCGGGACGCATTCGATGTCTTTCGAAGCTCGTTCCCCGCCGGAACCGTGGCGGGAGCGCCCAAGATACGGGCGATGGAGATCATTGAAGAGCTCGAAAAGAGCAGACGGGGAATCTATGCGGGTGCTGTAGGCTATTTCGACTTCTCCGGCAACCTCGATTTCGCAATCAGCATCAGGACAATGTTTACGGTTGGCACCAAGGCGTATTTCCAGGCCGGTGCGGGCATCGTCGCCGATTCAGTTCCTGAGCGTGAGTTTGCGGAGACGGAGAACAAGCTGGGGGCATTGATCACAACAGCGGAAGGGAAAAATGCGCGTGCTGGTAATTGATAACTACGATTCCTTCGTGTACAACCTCGTGCAGTACGCAGGAGAGCGTGGCGCGGAGGTAATTGTGCGGCGGAATGATGTAGATCTCAGCGAGTTACAGGAGATTGGTGCGGATCGGATCATTATCTCTCCGGGCCCAGGGAGACCTGAGGAAGCAGGCGTATCTGCCGCCGTGGTGCGAGCTTTCGGGGCCACCACACCGCTCCTCGGTGTTTGCCTCGGGCATCAGGTGATCGGCGCGGTGTTCGGTGCTCACATAGGGTATGCACGCAGCATCATGCACGGTAAGGTCTCGCTCATCTACCACGACTCACAGGGGATCTACACGGGGCTCAAGAATCCGATTCATGCAACCCGCTATCACTCCCTCGTCGTTTCTGAGGACGCGTTGCCTGCATGCCTTCAGATCTCCGCGCGAGCCGCAGATGGGGAGATCATGGGGATACGGCACCGGAACTATCAGATAGAGGGTGTCCAATTCCATCCTGAGTCTATTCTGACCGAAGAGGGGAGACGGCTCGTGGAGAATTTTTTACGGAAATGATAAAAGAAGCGATCGCGAAATTGGTGGAGGGGCAAGATCTCACCGCTGAAGAGGCCGGTCGGGTCATGGAAGAGATCATGAGTGGCGAAGCGACGGGAATCCAAATCGGTTCGCTGTTAACAGCACTGCGGATGAAAGGCGAGACCGTCGAGGAGATTGTTTCCTTCGTTCAGATACTGCGACAGCATGCGGCACTCATTCATCCCCGGGTGAACGGCAGAATGGTTGACACCTGCGGAACTGGCGGCGATCGGCTCAAGACCTTTAATATCAGCACCATTGCGGCCTTTGTCGCAGCGGGTGCCGGCCTGGTGGTTGCCAAGCATGGAAATCGCGCAGTTTCATCGAAGGCGGGTTCGGCGGATTTGCTTGAAGCGCTTGGCCTCAATATCATGCTGGAGCCAGAGCAGGTTTGCGCGTGCATCGAAAACCTCGGAATCGGCTTCATGTTCGCTCCGGTGTTCCATCCGGCAATGAAACATGCACTTGGGCCGAGGCGAGAGATCGGGGTGCGAACGGTATTTAACGTTCTGGGACCGCTGGCCAATCCGGCGCAGGTGCAGGCGCAAGTGGTGGGTGTGTATGACTCCCGGCTCGTAGAGAAAATTGCGCACGTTCTTGGCGGGCTGGGGGTGCTGCACGCACTCGTTGCTCATGGCGTTGATGGTCTGGATGAACTCTCTCTACTTGGCGAGACGAGACTGGCAGAGCTGAGAGGAGGAAAGATCAGCACGTACAGTATCGTGCCAGAGGATTTCGGGCTTAGACGGGCTTCTGCACGGGAGCTCGAGGGCGGCGGTGCGGACGAGAATGCGCGTATCGCACGGGCGATCTTGCAGGGGCAGACGGGCGCGAAGCGGGACGCGGTATTACTCAATGCGGCAGCGGCGCTCGTCGTGGGCGAGCTGGTCACTGATTTGAAGGACGGTTTAGAGCTCGCAGCACTCTCCATCGACTCGGGTGAGGCGTACCGGAAGCTGACCGAGTTAGTACGATTTACGGGGCGGGCAGTTGTGTAATGACAGGACTCATTGACGAGCTCGTCAGGAGCACGAGGCGGGCTGTAGAACGCCGGAAGCGCGATCCTCTTCCGGAACGGGAGAGCACGATGCGCAGCTTATCGGCAGCGATCAGGCGCGTGGATAAGGCGATCATTGCGGAGATCAAGCCACGGTCGCCGAGTGCCGGTGACCTTTTAGGGGCCAGGGACGCGCTCGCGATCGCCCGGGACTATGAGGCCGGTGGTGCAGCAGCGCTCTCGGTGCTCGTTGCTCCTGCCTTTGGTGGGGCGGTGGAGACGGTCTCAGGTGCGAAGCGAGCGGTAACCGTTCCGGTGCTCTACAAGGACTTTATCATCGATAATTTTCAAATTTCTGAGGGATTCAGCTACGGCGCTGACGCGGTTTTACTTATTGAGGGCATCTCGCCCGTTGAGCGGCTCATGAACCTGGTGGACGATCTGGGGATGGAAGCGATCGTCGAATGTCACACCGCGGAGGATTTAGAACGGGCGATGGACGCCGGCGCCGAGCTTTTGGGGATTAACAACCGTGATCTGAGCACGTTAACGGTGGATCTCGAGACCACCGCACGACTCGCGGAATCGGTACCCGGGAATAAGCTCCTGATCAGCGAGTCGGGCGTGAAGACCCCGTCTGATGCGAGCTATTTATTTGACTGTGGTGCAGATGCGCTCCTCATTGGAACTGCTTTGATGGAAGCGCCGAATCCGAAGGAGTTCATTCAAGTATGCATGACGTGAACGTGAAGATTTGCGGGGTGACGAATACGGAGGATGCGCGTCTCGTGCTGGAGAGCGGCGCAGATATGCTCGGCATGATTGTGGACGTGCCAGTTGCAAGTCCGCGGAAGATACCGCTGGACACGGCGGTTGAGATCGCGCACTCGTTAAACGGGGAGATCGATCTCGTCGCGGTTTTGATGCCGCATCGTGTCCAGGAGGTGGAGCACATCGTGCGGCGGCTCGAGCCCTTTGCCGTCCAACTGCACGGCTTCGAGTCGAACGCGTTTCTACATGCCGTCCGGGATGCAGTTCCGGGCGTAAAGGTGATCAAAACCGTTCATGTCGATGAGACCGGGACGATTCACGGTGGGCTGCCGGAATCGGATTATCTCGATTTCCTACTGCTCGATACCGTTTCGCACCAGATCGGTGGGACGGGCAAGACGCATCACTGGGCGACGAGCGCGAGGCTGGTTGAACAGAGCACCGTGCCCGTGCTGCTCTCCGGCGGCTTGAGCCCTGCAAATGTGTGTGATGCGATACGAGCGGTGAAGCCGTATGGTGTAGATGTTGCAAGCGGTGTGGAATCGTCACCGGGTCGGAAGAGTAAGGAGAAGATCGAGCGATTTGTGAGGAATGCGCGATGTATGTAAGTGTTTATCCAAAAGCGGGTAAATTCGGCGAGTACGGCGGCCAATTTGTGCCTGAGGTCTTGATGCACGCTTTACGCGAGCTTGAGGATGCGTATCTCGATGCCAGCAGGGATGAGCGGTTCACGGCGGAATTGGACCATTATTTGCGGACGTTTGCGGGGCGGCCCACGCCGCTGTACTTCTGCTCGCGGCTTTCCGCGCTGCTGGGCACCAGGCTGTATCTGAAGCGTGAGGATCTTGTGCATGGCGGCGCGCACAAGTTGAACAATGCGCTTGGGCAGGCGTTACTGGCACGACGGATGGGGAAGAGCAGGCTCATTGCTGAGACTGGAGCAGGTCAGCACGGCTTGGCGACGGCAATAGTGGGCGCGGTCTTCGGCCTGAAGACGGAGATCTATATGGGTGAGGAGGATATCGAACGGCAGCGGTTGAACGTGTTCCGTATGAAATTGCTGGGTGCGGAGGTCCATCCTGTTGGGAGCGGCTCGCGCACCCTGAAGGATGCGATCAATGAAGCGATCAGGGACTGGGTGACGAACGTTGAGGATACGCACTATCTTCTTGGCTCTGTTGTGGGGCCGCATCCATACCCCATGATCGTGCGGGAGTTCCAGCGCGTGGTCGGGCAGGAGACGAGAGCGCAGGCACAGGACGCAGAGGGGAGGCTGCCTGATGCGCTCGTAGCGTGCGTCGGTGGTGGCAGCAACAGCATCGGGCTCTTCTACGATTTCCTTGATGACGAGGCCGTGGCAATCTACGGCGTCGAGGCCGGAGGCGAGGGGATAGCATCCAACCGCCATTCGGCAACGCTCTGTGCGGGTAGTAAGGGTGTCTTACACGGTACCTACAGTTATCTCTTACAGGATGAACACGGCCAGATACTCCCGACGCACAGTATTGCGCCCGGGCTCGATTATTCGGGCGTTGGCCCTGAGCATGCATTTTTGAAGGATTGTGGTCGCGTGACCTACGATATTGTAACGGACGCGGAGGCGCTGCACGGATTCGAGCTCCTCTGCAACTATGAAGGAATATTGCCCGCGCTCGAATCGGCGCACGCGCTGGCATACGTAATGCGCCTGATCGATGCAGGGCTCGTCGGTACCGATGATGTGGTGGTGGCCTGTCTCTCGGGCAGGGGCGATAAAGACGTTGAGATAATAGAGAGGGCGCTTCATGAGCAGAATCAGTAAGGTCTTTGCGGAACTAGAGCGAAAGGGCGAAGGTGCCTTAATCGCCTACCTGATGGCTGGAGACCCCGATCCGACGGCGACTCCCGCAATCGTCGCAGCGATCGCACGGCACGCAGACGTCATCGAGCTCGGGTTACCGTTCTCTGATCCGATTGCCGACGGGCCAACGATACAGGCAGCGGCGGGCCGAGCGCTGGCGGCAGGAATGACGCCCGCGCGCATCTTTGCACTTATCGCGGCGATAAGAAACGATACCGATGTTCCGATCGTGGTGATGGGGTATTACAATCCGATCTTGCGGTTTGGTGTCGAGCGGTTCATGCAGCACCTGGCCGAGGTTGGAGGTGACGGGATCATTATTCCCGATCTCCCGATAGAAGAGGCAGATGAGGTTCTGCGGTGCGCACACAGGTGCGAGCTGGATACGATCTTCTTGATTGCGCCCACGACGCCTGAGGAGCGGATTGCGGAGATATGCCGGTACAGTTCGGGTTTTGTGTACCTTGTATCGCTGCTCGGTGTGACGGGCGCGCGAGCGGCAATATCGGACGTTGCCAAAACCCTGATACAGCGTGTAGTCAAGAAACGGTCGGACCTCCCAGCAGCAGTTGGCTTTGGCATCTCTCAACCAGAGCACGTGCGAGAACTACTGGCGAGCGGTGCAAGCGGTGTCATCGTCGGTAGTGCGATTGTTGAGATCATCGCGAACCATAAGGACAGCCCTGAACTGATGCTCGCAGCGCTCGACAAGTATTGTGCGACGCTGAAGGCGGCGACGAAGAAACGCTGATTTCGAGATACGCAAAGGAAAAAGCTTAATAAATAAGGCAGGCCTACGGATTACTCGAAGGTGGTGTTTGCATGATAAAAAACCTTGAGATAAAGAATTTCAAGTCGATAAAGCACCTGACCCTGGACTGTAAGCGGATAAATCTCTTCATTGGTGAGCCGAATACCGGGAAGTCGAATATTTTGGAGGCGTTCGGACTGCTTTCGCACATCTATTATGGCGAACTTAAAAATTTTGTTAGATTTGAGACTATGTGTAACTTATTTTACGATGAGAACTTAGATGATACGATAGATCTAAAGTTCGATGAAAATATTACTCTAATAGATTTTAATGATGGACGGTTTATAGGCCATGACAATCTTGAAAGACTGGTTGGAGGTGAACGTACTGAAAGACAGATTTTCAACTACGATTACGATGGTTCTGGAAGACTCGATAGACAGGAAGATTATAAATCTTTCAAATTTTATAAGTTTGAAGTAAAAAAAAGTTTCCCACGTCAAGAATCAGAATTTCTCTTGCCTCCTGCTGGGGATAACCTCTTAACAATCATTTTAACCCATAAGGAACTCAGAAAGCTAGTAAGGCAACTATTTGAAACATGCGGACTTAGAGTTGTTCTTAAGCCGCAAGAGGGTAAAATAGACGTGCAAAAGGAAATTGAGGACGTAATCATATCTCATCCCTATTCTCTGGTTTCTGACACCCTCCAGCGCATTATTTTCTACCTTGTTGCCATGGAGACGAATGAGAACTCAGTACTCGTATTCGAAGAGCCAGAAGCGCATGCGTTTCCCTATTACACACAATACTTGGCTGAGCGGATAGCGCTCGATAAGTCAGACAACCAGTATTTCATTTCGACGCACAATCCTTATTTGCTCCTCTCAATTTTAGAAAAGGCGCACAAAGACGAGGTCGCAATTTTCATAACGTATTTAGAAGACTATCAAACACAAGTGAAACCGTTGAGTGACAACGGCAAGCGAGATATACTCGATGCGGAGATAGACGCCTTCTTCAATATCGATCGATTTTTAGAGGAAGACTAAATGATTTATGTGGAATGCAAGCCCGATCTTCTCCTAGTTAACAGCCTGGGGGTTCAGAAACGGAATATCGTTCATGCAGGGAATATTTCTAAGGTTTGTAAAGGATTAGCAAAGAGCACTCATGCGAAAGGGTTAGTTGATGAGGATCCTTCGGGTGATCGGCCACGCTATCTTGATACATTACGTTTGCTCCAGAACCAGCATGAAATCACGTTACTGCGGGACGATAAAAGAGCTAACCATGTGATCGTTCTCTGTCCAAGACTGGAAGAGTGGATAATCAAAGCAACAGAGGAGGCAGGTGTAAATATCGGACGTTATCACCTACCGAACGAGGGCGAAAAGCTGCATAGAGTGATAAATTTTGACCTCAGGAAAATGGAAAGACTCATAAGCGATTTGAAAGAGGAGAGCGAGAGAATAAACGTTCTGAAAAGTTACCTAAAGGAATCAACGTAAAATACGCGACCATCTAAATATAA
>CAZFWT010000029.1:0-21871 GCA_964522635.1 uncultured Halobacteria archaeon
ATCACCGCAAACATGACCTGCGGCAGCGGCACGGTAGTGCCCTCACCGGTGAATGTATGAATGTATGAATGATTGCACCCGCGAGCACACCCCGGTTGACCAGGACGGCCGCAATCCCTATTTAGTTGAATGACGACTCGAGCGGGCGGCGTAAGAATCGATTACACACGTACAGCCGTTATATCACACCGAGATAAATCGCTCGAGGATAAAACCCATCACCTTCTCCGCGCTCTCCTCAACACTCATGCGCTCGCTGTCCACGACCACCTCGGGCTGCAGCGGCGCTTCGTACGGCACGTTCACGCCAGGTACCGTCGCTTCTTCCGCCTCGGCCTTCCGGTAAATACCCGAAGGAGCGTGTTCCGCTTTCCTCGCCCGTTCTCGTGCCCTGCAGGTCTCTAGCGGGCAGGTGAGGTACACCTCCGCGAACTTCGGGATGACCTCCCGTGCACGGTTACGATATCGTCTGCGATTCGCCGTCGCATCAATGATCACCGGCGTGCCCGAGTTCACGAGGAGTTTCGCCATATAGACCAGCGCTGCATAGACGATCTCGCGTTCTTCCTCCGAATACGTCGGTTTCGGCGTGATAAACTTCCTGATCTCGTCGAGCTCGAGCACCGTTACCGTGCTGATGCCGCGCGCTTCCAACACGCTTCGTGTTCGCTGCGCAACGGCCGTCTTGCCACTGCCAGGAAGGCCCGTTATCCACACTGCCCAGGTCATGTTCAGTACGATTCCGGCGGCCAGTGCTCTTCCATCCACCCGGGTATACGGCCACTGTCTCGTGGCCCGACCAGCACGCGCCAGCCAGTAAGATCTTCGGTCTCGCCCGAGAGTCGCGCCGCAAGGCCGGGAAGCACCAGGGTCCGGTGCGTTACCTTCGATTCCGCTTCGCAGAGCTCCAGCGTCTCTCGTACCTTATCCGCTGTGAGCTGCTCACCCGCCACTGAAGCCTCCACACCGATACCATCAGTGTCCGCAACCATCAAAAACGCATCGATCTTGTTGGACGAAAGATCGCTCTCGACCGTGTAGTACGTCAGCGCGAAATTCGTCGTGATGAAGAGCGGCGAATCCTGCGTCGGTGCCCCGACCGCGCGCAGACCGGGCTCGACACTTACCGGGCGTCGAGGATCAGTGTAGATGTTTGCCGCGAGCGTGCGCACGGAGATCAACGAATGCGGCTCGATCGAGTGCAGTATCATGATATCCGCGTATTTGATGATGCCGATGGTCGCGAGCATGGCCTCCCAGTAGGAAGCTGCTATCGCGTCTTCTTGCTCGTAGATCAGCCAGGCCGTCATCGGCACGGCCAGTAACGGATAAGCAACGCCGTCATTACCGTCCACGATCCCTGCACGTCGAAGTTGCACGAAGTTCGCAAAGCTTGCTGCGAGCCCTTTACCCGTGGGGAACATGCCGGGATCCAGAACGAGATCCGTAAGACCTGCCGACGCGAACGTCGCTGCGAGACTGGCGAGCTCATTGAAATCCAGTGAAAACACCGCCACAGGAACGCTATAGCTCTTCGCCAGGTTCAGAACAGCCTGCCAGTTGGCTTTCGTCGCTGCATAGAGCAGTGGAGTACGATCAGCTACCAGTTTCAACCCCGATTCCAGAACGACCGGGTCGAGAGAGCAGAGCACGAGCGGTAAGTCCGTCTCCTCTGCTACCCGCTTCACACAGGTTGCAAACGCTTGCGCATCGCCCGAAACGGCGCGAATCGCGATCGCGTCAACCATGAGAAAATCGCCAATGTAAAACTTCCGCCAATCCGCTATACGACGTACGCGCTCTCTCAACGCAGCCTCGTCCAGCGTATCCCAGACGTCAAACACCAACGCGGTTCGATTGAAGAAGGTGAGCTCATGCCGATGCATCACGTCCTCACCGCCTATCTGCAGCGCTTTCGAGCCTGTGCCGATCGTGACTGCGCGAATCTCCGGCGCTAACCGGTCTGTCAGCTGCTTTGCCTTCTCTGCGTACTGCGCATCTGCAAAGAGGGGTTTACAATCCGCTAAAACCCTCCCACGCTCTTTCAACAGCGACGCAAACGCCAAACAGGTCTTCTCGCCGCATTCACCACAGTTTGTCCCCGGGAGATACTTCCAGATCTCCATCGGGCTCTTCAGCTTCATCGCTTACCCGCACCTCCCGACCACGTGACCCAATCCTCAAGCGAGATCTCCTGTGCTGCTTCTGGCGCTTCCTGCGCGCCGAACAGCAGCTGCGTCATGCTCTTGACTCCCGCTACGGCTTTGGGATGCATCATCATGAACAACTCGCCACCAGCAAGCCCAAGCGTCAAGCCCGTTATGACCTCATATGCCAGACCACGGTACGCTGCCGGGCCCCAGTCTGAATCCTCCTTGATCGGCGATTCTTTCATCCACGCCTCGCGCGCACCCCAGGCGTTCGTGATGCCGCAGGAAATGGGAAAGGCCAGATCAGTATCGCCCTTTAACGCCGCAATTCTGATCCGCTCTATATTGGTGAACGCGTAATCCAAACCGTAGCCGAGCGCTGCCGTCGTGGGATCAATGACGATATCCGCCCGTGGCACCCCGAGCTTGAACAAATACCGGTTCAAGGTCTTCTGCGCGTTAATATCGAGCTGCGTCCACGAGAGCACCGCGTGCCCGTACGTAACGGCAGCCTTTGCTATCCGCTCGTAGTCCATATTCAGGTTCGCGGAGGCGATGAGACATCGCTCACCCTCCGCAGCCGCAGCAGCAGCCTCAAGCACCGCCGGGTCCTTTTCCGGATTGCCCGAGCCACCGATGATCAACGGCACCTTCACCGCCTGTAAGACCTCTTCAACGGTCTTCGCCGCCTCTCGTGCCGGGGTATCGCCGAGCATCGGATCCGTGCTGATCAGATGGATAGTAACCATCTCCGCCCCGAACTCTTGGACATTCTTCCTCGCCCATTCTCCGGGGTCTTCCATGACATCCGCATAATGAGCTCTCACTGCTTTCGCCAGGGGGATGGGCATATCAAAACAATCAAGGGAGATAGTGGGTGCATGCGGCATGGGCGCGTCGAAATTATAGAACGGTAAGGCTTGCTCGCCTCCGATCGTTACCGTGCAGGCGCGCGTACCACCGTCTGCCGCAGTGGCACCGAGCGTGACCGCCTCTATCTTTCCCGGCCATTCGGTTCGCCGTGCTTCGAAGGTCACCGGCCGGTATTCTACCGGTTTGGCCGCCTCTAGCGCTACAGCCGCCCCGGGTATGCCGAGCGCCGCTCGTAACGCCTGATCAAGCACAGGAGGTAGGGTGACCCCCCGTGTACTTCCGAATTCGAGTTCAATATCGCCAAGGATCTTGACATCCTCCAACGCCACAATATCGTACTCGCTCAGCATCCGCACTAAATCAGCCAGCGTTAGCTTCTTCTCCATTTCCGTAACTCTCTTGGTGCTCCTCGTTTATAGCTTTTCTACACGCCCCCGTGTATGTACCGGTTTAATACGGGTTCCAATGCCGCGCTGCCCTGCTAACGCCCGCTTCAGGTTGCCTGACGCTCCGCTCAGGATCTCGCACTCAATACCGCGCTCCGCGATCCTAACGAGCTCCTTGACTTTGCTCGCCATGCCTCCGGTTACATCCACGGCATATGAGCCACTCAGATACCCCTCGATATCCGAGAGCTGCTCAAGCTCAATTTCCGGTATGATTCGCGCTTTCTCGTCTTTGTGCGGATCGGCGGTATAAACACCATTCACCAAACCAAGAATCAGCACGCGTGCCGGTTGGAGCAGGGCACTTAAGTGCAGGAAGAGCTGCTCCGTGCTAACAATTGCACAACCCCGCGCGGTATCAAAGACGCAGTCACCAAAGATGACCGGGACAAGACCATGCTCGAGCGCCGCCTCCAGGGGCTGGGCGAAGAACTCAACGATCTCACCATTCGTTGTGATACAGCATGCCGACGGTTGGATAGAGACCGCGTTAATCGCGTAATCCGTCATGACGTCCACAATGAGCCGATTTAAGGTTGACGCGGCATTCTGGCATAACGCGAACCCGCGTACGCTGGTATCCTGGATGAAGCCCTCCCCGGTCCTGTAGCTCTGCGCAACGGGATGCGGGAACGAGCCCCCGCCGTGCCCGATCAGCACCTGCAGCTGGGAATCGGCCTCAAGCGCTTCCTTAAGCTCCTTCACGAGGCGCGTGACCACCCCGTAGTTGATGGTGAAAGGCGCGTTCTTTTCCGTAATGAGCGAACCTCCCAATTTGACAAAGACTAACTCATTCTGGTCAGCGTGAATCGTCATCTGCGCTACCTCCTTCTGGCTTCTGCCACCGCTCGATCAGTTCGTGGGGAATGGCGAATTGGTCAAGGATCTTGGCGATGATATAATCTACCACCTCAAGGATCGTCGTCGGGTGATGATAAAACGCAGTTATAGGGGGGATGATCGTGACGCCCATTCGCCTCAGCCTGAGCAGATTTTCAAGATGCGTCTCGTGCAGCGGCGTCTCCCGTGGGACGATAATGAGCTTTCGGTTCTCCTTCAGCATCACGTCGCTGCAGCGAAGGAGAAGATTGTCCGCGATACCGTGCGCCATCTTCGCCACGGTGTTCATCGTGCACGGAATGATGATCATACCGTCGCGAGATTGAGAGCCGCTGGCAATGTCCGCCGCAAAGTCCGCAATATCCCACCGCGTCGTTGCGAGTGCCGCAAAGTCCGCGATTGAGAGCCCAAGCTCGTAGTGGATCAGGTAGTCCGCGGGCTCAGTAACGATCAAATCGACCTCCACGCTCTCCTCGTTCAGTACCTCCAACAGTCTTTTTGCGTAAATGACTCCGCTCGCGCCCGTAACGCCCACAACTAACCGCATCCGCGATAGCACCTCACATAGTATAAGTCCTCACGGCAAAAGTTACTTTGGCTTCAATTTAACCTGCACACGCACGCACACACACAAAAAAAAACGATGAATGGTCGTCAAATAAGATCGAAACCAGCCACCACGAAATTCCAGAAGGCCCGCCCTGTTAGTACTCCCGTCTTCCAATGAAATCCGCGATCTTCACGAGGAACTCCTTCGCCTCGTCCCTGAACTCCGATCCTGAGATGGTCGCAACCGCCTTTTCGGTCAGCTCTCGTACAAGCGCCTTCGAATACTCGAGCGAGCCTGTCGCTTTGACGATCGCGCGAACCACTTCGACCTTCTCATCCGTCACCGCCTCGTTGCCCAACGCGTTAAAGATGACCGCTTTCTCCGCTTCGCTGCACCGCTCCAGCGCGTGCAGGATCAGGAGCGTCTTCTTGCCCTCACGGATATCGGAGCCGACGGGTTTGCCCGTTTTACCCTCCGAACCGAACAGGCCGAGGATATCGTCCTGGATCTGGAACGCCAGACCCAGAGGGATGCCATAGTTGCTGAGTACCCTCAAATCCGCCTCAGTTGCCCCAGCGAGGAGCGCGCCAATATGGAGTGGCCCTTCGATGGTGTAGCTCGCCGTCTTCAAGTGGTGGATCGTGAGGATCTCATCCTCGCTGAAGCTACCCTTCCGTTCTGCCGTGAGATCCAGGATCTGGCCGTAACCGACGTTCTTAACGATTTTCGCGTACGCCGCCAGTGCCTTCTGGACATACTCGCTCTTAAATGACGACGTGGCTAAGACCTCCGTGCCGTACGATTCCAATAAATCGCCCCCCACGATTGCGACATTCTCGCCGAACTTATGCGCCTTGTTTATCCCGAATTGCCGCTCACAGAGCTCCCTGCAGAGGATATGAAAGGTCGTTTTGCCGCGCCGCAGCTCATCCTCATCCATGATGTCATCGTGAATCAGAAGATAGCTCTGCATCAGCTCGAGCGAGATGGCCGCATCGAGGATTGCCCCGTCGTTCTCCGCACGAAGGCATTTGTAGCCGTAGATACAGAAGATTGGTCTGAGTCGTTTGCCGCCGCGCAGCGTATACTCTTTCGCGCCGGCAACCACGTCTCGGGTGTGCTTCGAGATACAGGACGCTTCCTCTATCTTAGCATCGAAGAACAACGCGAGTCGTGCGTTTATCTGCTTTTGGTACTGTTCTAGGAGGCCGGTTATATCAGCTGTGATCGCCCTCACCCCTCACCTGCTACTCACAAGATTTCTTTAAAAGGCCTTTTGCTATAAGTCACTTTCCAGGCTACTTCGCTTCTCGCTTCTTGATAATGATCTTGCCGATCCGGATATCCGCATCTTTGAGGATTATTGTTACCGGAGATGCGCCACCTGCTTGCATCAGTTGCGCAAGCGGAACCGGTGATATGGCTTCTGCCGCCGATATCACCCCACCCGGTAGTTCCGCTTCTGTAGCCCTCGCAACTCCAGCCTCCGCCACTGCCGCGACCGCTGCAGGAGCAACCCAGCCGTCCGTAATTTGGACGCCGTCGGCCGCGCGCACCACACCCGTCACTACCGGGTGCTCAATATTCCGTAAGAAGTCACGCAGCTCATTGATGTTCTTCACGTCTTTCTCGGTCGCGATCTTGTCCCACAGCTCCGTGGGTATAGCATCCTGCACGCGCTCCTTGAGATCAGACGCCATCCAGACCACGCGCTGCCAGCCACCGTCATACTGGATGAATTTCGGGCTGTAGAAATATTGGATACCAATGCCAAGGAACCCCTCCACCTGCTTGCCGCCACCAACTGAGCTCGCAATCGAAGAGAACGGCAGCCCGATCGGGGTATCTGCAACCTGAGAGCCGCGATGCACCCAGCCGATACCATCAACCTCGGGAATATAAAAACCCGCGACCTCAAAACACCCGCAACTGGTGTGCGGCTGCTTGAGGAACGAATGGAGCTTGATCGAATTGAACTCGCCGCCTGACAACTTCAAGGCCGCTTCATTGACGCCCGTATACTCCCCACCTATCGGATCGATGCAGTCGCCCTTGGGTATGGGTGCATTCGGGCCTTCCGGGTCAACCCGCGCGGCCGCCCGCGAGTCAAACCAGTTCATCGCACCGCAGAGCGCGGTTCGATCGGGAGAGACTACGCAGACGTTCGTCGGCGCAAACGACTGGCAGAGCGTGCACTGATAAAATTCGTCCACATCCTCGTCGTGGAGGTCCCGTACCCGGAGATCGCGCGCTTCATAGATCTTGTTCGCCTCCTCCAGCCGCTTGAGCACCTCGCCCTCCTCGGTGATGTACGTGGCTTCCATCTTCTCGATGAACGGCAGTTCCGCCTTGAAGAGCGTAATACTCGCCTTTGCTATCTGATTAAGCGATTTCAATCCCTTCTTGACGGCATCCTTGCTGATTCGGATCCAGATCTCCGAGCGCTGGTTGAGGTGCATATAGCCCTGCAGATAGCCCTGGAACTCGTGATTCCGACGCTCAATCACCGGTTCAAGATCCTTCTCGATCTGCTCGCCATAGACCCGGTAAATCATGGCGTACGGGTACTGCCCGCCTTCTTCCATCTCCTCCAGATCAGGTCCAATGAGCGTCACCTTACCGTCTGTGATCTTCTCGGGATCGGGCTCGAAGAGCACAAGCTCAAAGCCCGACCTGCTTGGTCCGCCCAGCTCAACGTACATCCCCGCTTTCCTTACCCGCTCGCCCTCGTACATCGGATTGATGTCGAAAGGGAATTTCTCATCCGTTACTGGCTCGGCCATCTTCTATCCTTCTCCCCCCTGTATAAATGTAAAAGAGAGCGGGCGTTTTAAAAATCTTTCAAAGCCTTCGCCGCGCGTACTGCAACGCCTCGCTCACAGTCGTCTTCGCAAGGAGAGCGCGGATTCTGAGGTTCGGACGAATCACACTCGCTCGCGCGTTTCGTTTATTCCTCCGCTGAAAGGAGATATGATAAGAGCGCTTTCTGCGCGTGGAGCCGGTTCTCCGCCTCTTCGAAGATCACTGAGTTCGCGGAATACAACACGCCCTCGGTCATCTCCTCGCCGATATGGACCGGCATACAGTGCATCACGAGAGCATCGGCCTTTGCACGCTCCACTACCGTCTCGTTCAGTTGGTAGTTCTTCAGATCCCGTAATCGCTGCTCTCGCTCGGCCTCATCGCCCATAGAGACCCAGACATCGGTATATAAAACATCAGCGCCAGTAGCAGCTTCTTCCGGGCTCCTTGTGATTCGTACGTCGCAGCCCATGCTCCGCGCTCTTTCAACGATCGCAGCAGCGGGTTCATAGCCCGCTGGGCACGCAACACGCACCGCCATGCCAGTAAGTGCCGCACCGCCAATGAGCGAGTTGCAGACGTTGTTCCCATCGCCGAACCACGCAACAGTCACGCCCTGTAAGCGCTGCTTGTACTCCTGAATCGTCATTAGGTCCGCGAGAATCTGACAGGGGTGCTCGAGATCGGTCAGACCATTGATCACCGGAATGGCCGCATACTGTGCGAACTCCTCGACCGTAGCGTGCTGGTACGCGCGGATCATCACCGCGTCCACGTACGACGAGAGCACCTTCGCGGTCTCCTGCACCCGTTCGCCACGCCCCAACTGGAGCTCGCTCGCAGTGAGCGAGAGCACCTCACCACCCAGCTCGCGCATCGCCACCTCGAATGAGACGCGCGTGCGCGTGGATGGCTTCTCGAAGATCAGTGCCAGGGTCTTCCCGGTAAGCTCGGTGCTCACCTTCATGCCCGATCTCCTCGCTCGTTTCAGTGCATGCGCGCGTTCGAGGATCTTTCCGAGCTCTGCAGGAGTAAAGTCAAAGATTGAGATGAGATGCATAGTTAGGGATAGATAGGATGAAACGGGTATAAATAAAAAGACGCTGTCATGACAAAGGAGACAGAAAATGCCGATAGTGTTCAGAAGTGAGAGCAAAACGGTGGAGGTTCAGGCCGCGGATGGCACTACCGTGCGCCACGAGCTTGAGTATCGCTGGGATCCGCTGACCGCGCGTCTCTCGGTTCTGTGCCCGCATTTACGGGAGAAATGGACGGAAATATACAGTGTTCGCGACGAGGCGTGGTTAGCGAAGCTGATTGCAGCCTCAACGGAGAACTGCCCCTTCTGCCGTCCGCTAATCGATCAGGTAGCTGCGAAGTTCTCACCTGAGCAGCTCGACGAAGAGACCATCATGCTTGACGACGTCCGCGTCTTCCCGAACCTGTATCCGCGGACTGATTTCGAGGCCGTGATCACCTCGCCTGAGGTACACCATCTCGCGATCAACGAGTGCGAGCCTGCACTGCTTTCTACCTTCTTCAGAGCGGCGCTCGACTGTATCAAGAAAGCCCATCGCAAGAATGAGCAGCTCTTGTATCCCGTAATCGGCGGCAATTACCTGCCACCCGCCGGCGCGAGTTTGGTACATTACCACATGCAGCTCTCGATGCAGCGGCATCCGTTCGAAGCTGTCCGAGGGCTCATTGAGGCGTCGGAACAGTATGAAAAGAATGAAGCTACTAATTTCTGGCTGGATTTGATGGCCGTGAACCAGGACCGGGAAATACTGCGGACGGGCAATGTGTACTGGTATGTGCCGTTTGCGCCTACGGGGTTCTGTGAGGTGCGCGCGGTCGTCACGAAACCGAGCTTCATGACGTTCTCGGCAGAGGACGTAACGAGTCTGGCAAAAGGGCTCGCGACTGTACTGAAGTACTACGGTGACCATGGCTTTGCCGCCTTCAATTTCATCCTCTATTCCGGCCGCATGGGGAGCGGAAATGCTGGCTTTCTCTCAGGATTACAGATCCTCGCACGGCCTAATCCGCGGCCAAACTACCTCAATATTGACTCATGGTACATGCCGCTTTTGCTGAGGCAGGCGATCGTTCTGGAACGGCCGGAGGAGCTGACGCTTGCGCTGAGAGACTATTTCAGCTCGGTTTGTTTAACGACTGACTGACGGGAGAGAACCATGAGCAATAGACTGGGCGGACAGCACGGGCATACTGCGGGGCACCTGTCGAATTTCTCCTGCAAGATGATCGAGATAATGCACGACAACCGGCTGCTGCCTTATTTCAGGGATCCCTACAAGCTCCTGGAGGACGCTGGACTGAAGCGAGGTCAACACGTGCTGGAGGTCGGCTGTGGCCCCGGATATTTTACCATCCCTGCAGCCAAGCTCGTGGGGGCGGAGGGCGGTGTCTATGCGGTTGACGTGCATCCACGCGCCATCGCGCGGGTGAAGGAGAAGATCGATGCGAACGGTGTGAAGCATGTGACGCCGATGCTTGCGAACGCTGCTGAGACTGATCTGCCGGACGATAGCATCGACCTCGCGTTCCTCTTCGGGCTGCGGTACATCGTCGGTGGGCTGGAAGGGCTGCTCAAAGAACTCCACCGAGTACTGAAGCCGGGCGGTATACTCTCGTTCGAGAAGACCCGCGGTTCTGCGGAGAAGATGATCTCGGAAGTTGAAGCGGCAGGGTTCAGATATATACAAACGAAGGGAAGGATACTGGTGTTTGAGCGGGCCAAATAGAGACGGCAAAGTGTTGAACGTTATCCAATACTCGCGACGCTACCGAGACCACTCGAACGGCAGGCAAAGGATTTATACCTGCGGCGTCCAATGGTGAACCATGCGAGAGGAGCAACTCAAAGAACTAAAGAAGACACTTATTGCCGTATTGAAGAAGCATGAGGTGAAGAAAGCCGCCCTTTTCGGCTCGTTCGCACGCGGCGAAGCCACGGATGAGAGCGATATCGACCTACTCGTGGAATTCGAAGGGCGGAAGAGTTTGTTGGACCTTGCAGGATTGCAATTGGATTTCCAGGACACCGTAAAAACGGCAGGTGGACGTGCTTACGTACAATTCGCTCCATCCACTCCTCAAAGACCGGATCTTGCGTGAACAGGTGATGCTCCTGTGAAGAAAGATGCCGTGACCTTCGTCGAGTGATTTAAAGAAGAAGATGCTACGACTCAAAGAAGATTTAGAACTAAAATCAATCGGACAACCATGAAATACTCACCAGCCCATTTTGGCCGCGTTTTCATCCTCCGGCTCGAAGACGGCGAGATCCTGCACGAGACGATAGAAGCTTTCGCTGCTGATCATTCGATCACTGCAGCAGCCGTCATCGCGGTCGGCGGCGCAGACAAAGGCAGTAAGCTCGTTGTCGGTCCTGAGCACGGTCGAAGCAAGCCCGTGATTCCGATGGAGCACGTTTTAGCGGACGTCCACGAGATCGCGGGCGTCGGCACGATCTTCCCTGATAAAGACGGTAAGCCCATACTGCACATGCATATCGCTGGCGGGCGAAATGACCGAGCGATAACAGGCTGCGTGCGCTGCGGCGTGAAGGTCTGGCACGTGCTGGAGGTTATCCTCTTCGAACTGGTAGATACAACCGCCCGCCGTTTGATGGACGAGGAGACAGGCTTCGAACTGCTGGAGCCGTTAGACCTGAGTTTATAGGATTGTTTTATTACGCTAGGGACATAAAGGTATTGTATGCGCTCGTTAAGCTACCGAATCCTGCTCAGAAAGGAACCGGAGGGGGGTTATACGGTAACCGTCCCCGCACTTCCCGGTTGCGTCACCTATGGGGCGACCGTAGAAGAAGCCGTTGAAATGGCAAAAGAGGCGATCGAGGTATACCTGGAGAGTCTCCGAGAGCACGGGGAGGAGATACCAACTGAGGAAGGAACGCTGGAATACACCCTGATGGTGAAGGCTCATGCCTTAACTTCCGCTCCTCACTCCTCAGAAAATTATCAAAGTACTTGAAAAGAAGGGATTTGTCCTAGATAGGATCAAGGGAAGCCATCACGTTTATTATCATCCGGAAACGAAGCGAATGGTCGTTGTTCCTCTTCATAAACAGGATTTGCCAAAAGGAACACTGCTCGAAATTCTAAAACAGGCAGACATAAGCAAGGAGGAATTACGTGATTTGCTATGAGCGTTAATAGTGGCTAAAAGTTTCATCGGCCTTAGTCTGCTTTTCCCGCGCTCTTACTTTAGGCTTAAAACTGAGGCGGAGTAAAGATGGCGAGAGTACATGAACACCATCCATCCTTGGAAGAATTTATTGAAGTCGCCGCGGAATAGCCCCCGGCACTCCGCACCCTGATATCCCGTATCGCAATAGGCGACCTGCCCTCGTTGGAGAGGTCTATCTGGCTTTTTCGTAATAATTGCCGTGATTATTGATAGGAATTAATATAGTTCAATTATAGAAAATATCTTAAGTGTGGTGGAGCAGCAGATGCAAGTCACCGAGCATATTCATGCAGTGAAGATCCCCTTTCAGTTGACCTCTCCCGCAGGCACAAGGATCGACCGATTCGTTTACGTTTATCTTATTTATGGCGATACGATCTGCCTCATTGACAGCGGCGTTGCTGGCTCGGAGCACGTGATTTTCGATTACCTGAAGCAAACGGATCGAAGGCCTGACGAGATCGCCACGCTCGTGCTCACGCACGCCCATCCGGATCACATCGGCGCTGCACGAGCAATAAAACAGGTAACCGGTTGTATCGTTGCAGCGCATCGCGCTGATCGTCCGTGGATCGAGGACGTGGAACGGCAGTTCCGGGACCGGCCGATCCCCAATTTCGCTGCCCTCGTGGGTGACGCCGTTAGGGTCGATCATGTGCTCGAGGATAACGATGTGCTGAATCTGGACAGGGAACTTACCTTAGCAGTGTTCCACACGCCGGGCCACTCGAAAGGCTCGATTTCGCTCTGGCTTGACGAGGACCATGCGCTCATCTCCGGCGATGCGGTGCCTCGCCCGGGCGATGTGCCCATCTATGATGATGCCGCAGCGTCCGCGCGATCCCTGCAGCGGTTACGAGCCCGTGGAGGAATACAGGTTTTGCTCTCCGCATGGGATGAACCGCGGACCGGCGATCAGGTATATCAGGCACTGGATGATGGGTTGGCTTACCTGCACCGCATCCATGAGGCGGTTGTTACGGTCTCCACAGACAACCCGCACCTGAACTCCCGGGAATTATGCGCGCTGGTGCTTGAAGCATTGGAGCTCCCCACGACGAGCGCAAACCCACTTATCGCCAGGACTATCGAAGCGCACCGTGCCGTTGCGCGTGAGCCGGTAAAAGAGGAAAACGAACCGGAAAATAATACGGTACAGATGCTGAAAAACGAGAGCAAAAACCGGTGAAGAGTTTGCAAGAAATGCACCGGACGCGTCATTCCGCGTTTGGGGTGATAGTTAGAAAACGACCGCAGTCTTTCTCGTTTGCATTCAGATTTTGTGATGCGTCGAAAGTTTTATTAGATTGAAACACCTATACATATACCAATCTCCGTCACCTCAGTGGGGACGTGAGGGCGGAGAGGTAAACAACGGAGGGAGGTAGAAAAAATGTTGTTAAGGAAAACCATAGCAGCTCTGTTAATGTTGGTAGTCCTGTGTACCTTAGCCGCCGAGGCACAAATGGGCGGTTACATGGGACCTGGGGGCCAAATGGGGCCAATGGAACCTATGGAACGGTATCAGTATGCCAGAGAAATGCGGCATGACAGTGGCATGTACGGTCTTGGTTTTATGCACAGCGCGGGTTTTTTGCTGGGTGAATATGTGAACTTCGAGATAGATGCTGATGGCTCGGTGATCAACTACAGTGTGGGCGGCTTCCCGGTTTTTGATAAGATCTACTTCGAAAACTTCCAGTACGAAGAGAATATAACGACCGGAACGGTAACACGGCTCATTGGCGACGATGCAACAAAGATAATCCTGCTTCACGACAATCCCAGCGGTAACATAAACCTGATGGCCGTTACAGCAGCAGAAGCAGTATTCGAGTTATCCGAAGGGGTCACACCAGGTGTAATCGAAGGCGGCATCATGATCGAATCGGACGATGTAACCGCGTATATCCTCAGTTCCTACTATCAAGGGACCGATGTGACCTTCACCATTGAGCAAGGCACGATACGAGCGGAAATGCCTGCAGGCGGCGTAGTGGTGGTTAGAACAGAAGCGGTCAATCTCCCGATTGGCTCCGGTCCATACCGCGAGATGTGGCGATCAGCAAACAGGATAATGGCCAGGGGTGTAGCAACAGGTAGATTCGGCTGTGAGATCGCAATCGGCAATCAATCCACCTACAGCCCCGTGAACTACAGTACCGGCATCACCTGCTGGGCTGATCAATTTGACCGGAACAGGCTGAGGATACGGGTACAATCCACAGACCCCACAGGCACGCTGGTTGGCATCAACTTCGATAACAGATCATTTAACGTGGGTGACCCTGATCAATTGCAGGTTCGGCTCAATGACCGGCTCATGAACCGAACGAGGGACCTCGACCGGTTATACAACGAGACTGACAGTCCGCAGTGCTGGTGGCTCGCGCAGGATAATGCAGTCCAGATGCTCTGTAACATCCCGGAATTCTCAGAGCAAGTTATTACTATTGAGACTGGCGGTGCACCTGAAGTCACACCTGCAGTAACGCCTGAAGTGACGCCAACGCCGAGTTTAACTCCCGCGCCTACGTCAACACCGTCACCAACACCAACTGTATCGCCATCCGAAACAGCAACGCCGACACCGACGCCACCGGGGTTCGGAGTGGCATTCGCAATCGCAGGCTTACTCGCAGTTGCGTATATCTTGAAAAGAGGGCTTTAATTAAACCCTCCTTTCTCTTTTTTTCCGCGATTGTATGACGTGCATTTTGCGTGGTAAATTCCCGCAAAGATCGATGCTGCTCACGTACGTTGTCAATGAGTAGCGAGCTTACACTAACTAAAGAAATTGGAAATGGGAGAAGAGAAGTGACTTTACGCTCCATTTGAGGGAGCAGTCAGGGTTTGGAGAGCCAAGGCAAGTTTAAATATCGTCGTGACCTACTTGTAAGTATGAGACGGATTATCCAGGTAAAAATTTACAAAGGTGAAAAGTATTACGTTGCTGAATGTCTTGATTTACCCGTCGTAACGCAGGGGAAAACCCTGGATGAAGTAGCAGAGAATGTAAAGGAAGCTATCAGCCTCCACCTCGAAGGGGAAGATATAGCGGAGTGGGATATTCTCCCTAACTATTCGATTTTGGTCAACTTTGAACTCCCAACTGCTGCATATGCCGAAGCTTAAGACGCTCAGCGGTAGGGAGGTTGTGAAGATCCTTGCTCAACGCGGGTTTGAGACGGTATCACAACGCGGGAGCCACGTAAAGTTGGAGCGAATTCTATCGGATGGGACGAAGCAGACCTTAACCATCCCGTTGCATGATGAATTGGATAAAGGGACGCTGAAAGCCATTTTCAGGCAGGTCGTGCGATACATTCCTGAAGAAGATCTTAGGCCGCACTTTTACGGGTAACTTTACAAAAGGAGCGTGAGCCAAGGTTAAAAGGTAGATCGCAGTCCTTCTTTCGTTAACGGCCAAGGCATCAGTTCTGGCTCATCGTATATTTCACGTCGTGAACAGTCGGTAGATACGCGTGATCTTGTTCGGCAGCTTGGCCACCTCATCGATCACCACCCAGCGGCTGCTCGAGTACATCCGCGGCAGATACTCGGCCGCCTCGCGATCGACCGTGATGCAGAATGATTTGATGCCGTACCGCCCGGCCTCCCGGAGCGCCATCCGCGTATCTTCGATCGCATAATCGCCGTGATACTCGAGGTCGAGCGGCTTGCCGTCACTCAGGAGGATCAGCAACCTCGTCTTCTCCTCCCTGCCCCGCAACTTCAGCGTTGTATGCCTGATCGCCGGTGCGATCCGGGTTGAGCGTTGGCTTCGCAGCTGCGAGATCTTGCTCTGGACTCGTTCATCATACGAGTCCTCGAACTCCTTAACGGTGTAAAAGAGCGAATTGTCGCGCCCGTAGCCGGAGAAGCAGTAGATCGCGAACGCATCGCCCAATTCTTCAAGCGCCTCTGACATCACGATCAACGCCTCCTTCTCGCACGTCAAGGTCGCCCCGCTGGTGCTCCCGCTCACGTCCACGAGGAACGCAACGGCGATATCACGCGTTCGCTTCTCTGTGCGCACGTAGTTCCGCTCGGACGGTGAGAGCCGCAGCCGCTTATCAATGAAGTACTGCACCGCGGCATCGAGGTCGATATCGTCCCCCTCGAACTGCTCTCGCACTTTGACCACCCCCTCCGGCCTGAGCATCTGGAACTCGCGCCGAATGCATTTGATTAAGCCTCCGTACTTCTGCACCGTCGCGCGGTAAAAATCGGTTGAGCCACCGGTCAACTGCCGTTCTCGCACCCGCGTCCAGTTCGGCCGGTAATCGCCGATATCCATACCCCATTCGTGGTACAGGAACGTCCCGTGCTCTTTCTGGAGCGCAGTACCCACCCGAATGACCGTCTCGAGTTCGCTCAAATACGCGCTCAGCTGGTTCAGCTCAAGTGCGTCAATCTCTGATTCGACCGCCCTGGGAGTGACGCCCGTCTCCTTGAAGAGCGTTCGTAACAGGTGTTTGACGCGTTCTTCTGATGCCTGCTGCTCTGACCGCTCCGCGGGCTCTTCGATCGATTGCCCGGGCTGCTCTTGCCCGCTACTTAGCTGCTCCCCGGTGCGCTCCTGCCGCTCCAGTTTCTCGCTTATTTTACGCGCTGCTCGGTTGAAATTGCCGATCGTCTCCTCAACCTTCGATTGATCGAGCGGTGCTGAAAACGGTGGCACGGATTCATACGGCCCCGGAATCGCCTCATCGATCAGGCTATACACGTCTGCAGCAACCCGTGCCGTCTCGTGGATATCTGCCTGTGGCAAGGTCAACGGTTGGCTGCGCGATACCGCATGATCAAGAACCGCAGCGATCGTAACGGGCGCCCGCTCTTTTGTCCAGCCTGCCGTCAAGGATTGCCCCAGGAGCTCCACGGCACGCTGCTTGTCCGTGGCCAGTGCCGCAAGCGACGGGCGTTTTATCACCATGTGCCCGTTCATTGCACTGATCTGCTCACCGAGCACCGGATATTCGGCCTGCAGACGTGCAGTAATCCGATAATCCTCGAGAATAGTGGTGAGGTCGCGCGCTAACGCCGGCTCGGGGAAAAGTGCAAAGAACTGCTCCAGGTCGCTCCTCTTGGTCATGCGCGCTCACCGTACTTCGCCCTTAGACTCGACACGAGGTCACCCACGGTCATGAGCTCGAAATCGAAGCTGCCGTATTCCAGATGGGCCTCTTCGTGCGTCGCCAGGACTTTATAGAGCGTAAAATTCCGCGCTTCGTCGCTGAATTCCTGTACATACTCGGGCAGAAAGATCCGCTTGCCGTCGGTCGATGCACCCTGCGCTTCCACGAGCTCGATCTGGTAGCCCAGAAGCGCATTCAGATACGTCGCTAGAATATGCTTGATCTTCTTCAGCTCCAGGCCGCGCGCGATCGTCTCCATGAACTGCGCACTTTCTGTAGATTCGCCCCTGACGAACGAGGTCGCCCGGCCCTCGTCGATACCCGTCAGTTCGGCCGCTCTGGTCGCTACTTCTTCAAACCCTTCGTACCCCACGCGATCCACGAGTGCTGGGCTCTGTTCGAGCAAACTGACCGCGGTACTCCCGCTGTACGTGGCAACCTGGTTACAGAGCGCGTAAACGTCCTTCACGAGTCTCGCATCGCCGTACGAGTGCAATCGCCTGACGAGCTCGGGCGTTTCATCGAGTAAACGAATAGCGGTACGCCAGTTGACCTCGTTGGTCACCTGACAGCACAGCGCATACACGCTCGTCATTAACACGTCATCACCGTAAGCGAGCACCTTCGCGATGAGCTCCGGGCTTTCATCGAGCACCTTCGCGGCGATAAAGCCGTCGTCCTTGTTCACCTCGGTGGTGAGATAAGCAAGCTTCTTCAAACAGTCGCTGCCGACCTTATCGATGAGCTCCGGGCTCATCTCGAGCAGCCGTGCCGCAACAAAGCTATCATCACGCGCAATCTCACTACAGAGCAGCGCAAGCTCCTCCAAACCGGTATAACCAACACGATCGATGAGCTCCGGGCCCATGCCCAGCAAGGTCACCGCGGTGCGCCAGCTATACCGCGCAACTTGACGACTGAGCTGAGCGATCTCCTTCAAGCCGTCATAACCGACGCGATCGATGAGCGCGGGACTCTGCTCGAGCAACCGTACCGCAATCGATCGATTAACGTGCGCGCTCTCCATACTGAGAGCGACTACATCTCGTAAGCCGTCATACCCCAGCCGATCGATCAGCTCAGCGCTCATGCCGAGCATTCGCACCGCTACGAAGCTATTATCACGCGCAACCCGGGCAGAGAGATCCGCAACCTGCTCCAGATCCGCATACCCGACCGTCTCGATGAGCTCGGGGCTGAGCTCAAACAGCCGAACGGCAGTCCCGCCATTGGCCTCCGCGACCTGAAGACAGAGCTTCACGACTCGTTTCGCCAGCTCGAGATCGCCATACACCAGCATGTGCTCAAGGTAGTCCGGACTCTCCTCGAGCAGCCGAGCAGCCACAAAGGTCGTATCCCCTGCAACCTTTCGTGCAAGCTCGTACACCAGCAGCACGAGCTCCGCATCGCCGCACGTGAGCAACCGTTCGATAATCTCCGGCGCCAACTCGAGTAACCGAACAGCCTTCTTCTCGCTATACCGCGTCAGCTGACTGCTCAGTCCGATAACCTGCTCTAAGCCCTCCTCGCCGATGCGGTCACGGAGTGGATAGAGCGTACTCGCGAGTGTCTCGAGCTCCTCGCCCTCGTACTGCCCCTTGAGCAGTTGCTTCACGTACCGCTCGCCACGAGCACGCTTGAGAGCATCCAGGACCATTCGTCCAATCCACACCTCACGTTAGTTAGTTACAGGGTGAAGTAATTTTTCAAAATCTCTTCAATGCTTCGTTTGAGATCAGCGTCGTGCGTCAACGGCTCGGTCAACGTCGAGGAAAGTGCATCACGCATCGGTACGCCATTCTTGAGCAACGTGCCGGCATAAACCAGCTCGCGCGTGGACACGCCCTCTTCGAGCCCCTGATGGATGAGATTCCGGATCTTATTCGCCGCTTTCACCAACCGCCGTGTGGTCTCGTCGTCCAGGTCGGTCTCGCGATGCACGATCTCAGTCTCCAGATCCTCCCTCGGCCAGCCGAGATCGATACTGATGAATCGCTGCCGTGTGCTGGGCTTCAATTCCTTGAGCACACTCTGATAATGCGGATTGTAACTGATCACGAGCATGAACTCCTCAGGCGCATAGAAGATCTTCCCCAGCTTCTCGACCAGCAAGTAGCGGCGATAATCGGTCAATGGGTGAATAACGACCATAGTATCCTTTCGCGCCTCCACCACCTCGTCCAGATAGACGATGCCGCCGCTTTTTATCGCCATGAGCAGCGGCCCATCGATCCACTCTACCTCGTCACCTTTAATGAGGTAGCGACCGGTAAGGTCATTGCCGCTCAAGCCGTCATGGCAGGCGACCGTAAAGAGTGGCCGGCCCAATTTCCAGGCCATGTACTCCACCAACCGCGTCTTCCCACTCCCCGTCGGCCCTTTCAGCATCACGGGGAGCTTGTTCTTATAAGCGGCCTCGAAGAGCGCGATCTCGCTACCCTGCGGTAAATAGAACGGCTCCTCATGTATCTCGAAGCTGCTATTCTCAAATAACCGCGAGTTCGCGTCCGTCACCATGTACCTGTATAGTATATGTGCTTGCGCCTTTGTATTCTTTTTACATCTCTTTGATCCGCTCCACCGGCGAGGCTCCTTGCACGTAACTTCATCGGGCTGATTGCCGATTGGCTGCTCGCCATGGTCGCCACCTGGGGAATCAAAAGCCAAAGTTGAAGCTGTGAGTCGGCCTGTCTGGGGTGGCGATTTTATACGGGTTCGCGCGTATGATTGGTATAGCGGAGTTGTAGAGTAACAGCCGACGGGAGGGCGGAGAATGGCAGACCAAGTACTCAAGAACGCCTTCTCAGAGCATCTGTTTGAGTATCGGACGGTAGAAAGGAAGAAACTCCTCCTCTCGCTCTCCATTACTGCGGCCGTGATGGTGGTAGAAGTAATCGGCGGCATGCTCACCAACAGCATTGCCTTGATCAGCGATGCCTGACATATGTTCACGCACGCATTTGCGATGGGAATAAGTCTCATCGCCATTATGATCGCCTGCAAACCGCCCTGCCACCATCGAACGTTTGGCCTCTATCGCGCGGAGATCTTAGCGGCCTTTATCAACGGGCTCTTTCTCCTCCTTGTGGTCGGTGTCATCCTCTACGAGGCGGCGCTTCGCGTTCTCCATCCCCGGGAAGTTCTCGGTCTCCAGATGCTCGTAATCGCCCTCCTCGGCCTCTCGGTCAACGTCGTCAGCATCGTTATCCTCCAGGGCACCACGCGCGACCTCAACGTACGGAGCGTCTTTTATCACCTGCTGGGCGACGCGGCCTCCTCCGTGGGGATCGTCACTGCTGCGGTCATCATCTATTTCACCGCCTGGAACATCCTTGATCCGCTGGTCAGCATCGGAATCTCCGCACTCATCCTCTACTGTACTGGGCATGGGGGATTCTGACCGAATCGGGCAGGATTTTACTGGAAATAGCCCCGCCGGGACTCAATGTGGATCTCATTGCGAACGACCTGACGACCCATTTCCCGGAGATTGCTGAGCTCTTTAACCTGCATCTCTGGGCGATTACGCCCGAAATGCTCGTCTTTTCAGCACATCTGAATGTGACGCCTACCACGGACCCAGCTGAGCTGCCGAACCTCCTCGCGCGCATCAATGCCCATCTCGCCGAGCGGTACCACATCATTGAGTCCACCATTCAGATTGCCAGTGAGGAGCGTGAGGTCGGCACTATCCCGCAGCCCTCAACCCGTTAAGCCGGTCAATAACATAAAAATACGTTTTCCTCAATTCGGCAATCTACTACCATTGCGAAACTGCACATGGTCAATACGGTAGAGGTCAAATCCATCCTGAACAAGCAGAAGAAACACCCGACACACTAGACACTCCAGGAAAGCGTGCGCTTTTTAATAACCTGGGACAGAACGAAGAGTTGGCGCTGACAATCGACAAAACGGTCAAAGAAAAGCGCCCAGACGGGTGGCGTGGTGTTCAGACTCGTGAGCAAGTGATAAAAGCGGCTTTGTATGACTTGTTGAAAGATGAAGCTGAGGTAGAACGCATATTTCTTATTATAAAGTCGCAGAGAGAATATTGATGATGGGTATGCAGCTCGAAATTGGTGACATTGTGATGGATGTGGTGCTGAAGGACATCAAGAATATTCATCTAAGCGTACATCCGCCACAGGGCAGGGTACGCATCTCTGCCCCATCTCGAACGGATATAGATACAATCCGCGTCTTCGCTATTTCAAAACTTGGTTGGATTAAGCAACAACAACGGAAACTTCAGGAACAGGAGCGTGAAACTCCAAGAGAATATCTAGAACGCGAAAGTCATTATATTTGGGGAAAACGTTATCTCCTTAAATTATTGGAGCGTGATGAGTCCCCATCAATTGAATTGAAACACAACCAGATGTTCTTACGGGTGCGTCCAGGAACAGATGAAAAAAAGAGAGAGGCTATTGTAGATGCATGGTATCGAAAGGAACTCAGGAAAGCCGTACGACCGTTGATTGCCAAGTGGGAACCAATCATTGGCGTTAAGGTTGAAGAACTCTATGTTCAGCATATGAGAACCAAATGGGGAAGCTGCAACCCGCGGGCTCACAACATCCGCATAAATACTGAACTCGCTAAGAAGCCACGAGAGTACCTTGAATACATTGTTGTACACGAAATGGTTCACATTTTAGAACCCATTCACAACGATCGCTTCGTGTCTCTGATGAATCAGTTCATGCCCAAGTGGCAATATTTCAAAGAAATGTTGAACCAGTTGCCACTAAAGCACGAGAGATGGGAGTACTGACTCTCTCTTTTGTATTTGTTTAGCTCACTGTAGACAGAGCTCGTGTGCGAGTAATTTTTGCA
>CAZFWT010000030.1:0-21527 GCA_964522635.1 uncultured Halobacteria archaeon
AAAGTGAGTTGAGGTCATGCAGCCTGGGGAAACAGGTGAGGGAATCGATCGCTAAAGGGTATGAGGTGCTCAGAACCGAGGAGATCAACGTCACGGAAGGTTTGGGTTCATTCTTCAGGGAGTACTTTCGGGGTATTTGACCTCAGTTATGAAATCAGTGAACTTCTTTCGTTCATATCCGTCATTTCGATCGAGAAAATATCCGTCATATCCAAGTAAAGCGAGAAAAATTCGTTGAATTAAACAGATTAATTTCACATAAAAGTCTAATAACTCTGCGTGACCAATTTCTTGGATACCTCTATGAGTTATTTGATTCCGTATTGTTGTTATGGTATTTATATCTTTAAATAAATCGTCGTAATTAATCTGCAAATCATCTAAAAGCCGTAAAAGACTGCTTGTGAAACTAATTCTATTAATCCCTTTCAAATTAGCATAAATTTCCGCTCTTATCCTCTTATGCTCATCAGTATCTTTGTTTAAACCGTTTTCATTCAATACTTCTTTCGCCTTTTCTTTCAAATTTGGGTAAATTTTGTCAGCAAAAAACTCTTTTTTAAGTATGTACTCTTTATCGAGTATTTTGCTATATCTATCTTTTAAAAGCTCAAGACAGGTGCATGCCAGGAGATATTTGCTTTGGAGTACTCCACTAATTAATGAATCGAGGTACCATTCAAGAGCAATATTAAAATCACATTTTTTTTGAACATCAGTATACTTTGGTAAAGTCGTTGATATGAACTTGTAAATATCCCCCCAATCGCGTATAAGAGGATAACCCCGGTTCGGAGCCTTTGTTTTCAGATCTAACAGTATCAATTTCTTAGTTTTAAATTCGTCTTGATCGCTTGAATCTTTAGGCTTTGAACAAATTCGGATTCGACAATAAGATAGATACGTGCTCTGTGCCAAGGACAAAAGCTCGATGATTTTTTCGACGGTTTCATTGACTGCTTTAAAATATGACTCAAGTGAGTCAAATTGGTCGATATTCGCCGCTTTAATATTAATAAAACCCGATAATAGTGGGGTTTTAAAAATCTTCATTTTCTCTCTAACTTCTTCGTGATCTTCAAACTTCGACAAAGTTATCTTCCCGATACCTGTTTCGATATACCTCAGAGTGAGACGCCTTAAGTCAATATTGATAATGCCATATTCAATACATAGTTGGTCTTCCGGAGAAATCATATCGTAAGAGACCACTAATTCTTCGGCTGAAAACTTTAACTCAACTTTTTCACCAAGAGTATGGATTCCATTCACCCATATATGTTTAATGAATACTTCCTCGCGATTTTTTGATTCACCTTTAAAACAACAATCGCGATAATTTTCTAAAATATATCCATCTCTTTTATCAACATTAAGTTTTACCATCCCCCCTTCAATAATACGACAATCTCTCAACTGCGATTGCGTAAGAAAGTCTTCTTCTCCGAATACTGAAAGCGTGCACTTACCTGATATTTTCCCAGTGTCTATTTGTTCTATTTCAAATTCAGCAGGGAACTTTTTATTCGACTTTTCATTGATTAAATACCCATCTCCTCTAATTTCCATTCTTTTAATGTTCCACTTCGAAAATCATCTTTTCAACCGAGGATTACTTGCAAACGGAAGTTTTTTGATAAAACTTCTTTTTCAAGAGCCACTCTGCTCATACGCTTCCGCCGCCCTCAACACCGTATCTTCCTCGAAATGCCGCCCCACGAGCTGCAGCCCGATCGGCATGTTATTTGAAAGGCCGCACGGAATCGATATCGAGGGCACACCTGCCAGGTTGATCGAGACGGTATTCACATCGGCGAGATACAATGAGAGCGGGTCCTGTATCCGTTCGCCGAGCGTGAAGGCGACGAACGGCATCGTGGGCATCGCCAGGATATCGTGCGCCTTCAACGCCACCTCAAATTCGCGTTTGATCAGCGTCCTCACTTTGAGTGCTTTCAGGTAATATTTGCCGTAATAGCCTGCGGAGAGCGCGTAGGTGCCGAGGATAATCCGCCGTTTCACCTCCTCGCCAAACCCGTCGCCCCGTATTCGCGAGAAGGTGGTGTGCCAGTCCTCGTCCTTGCCTTCTCGAAGCCCGTACCGGAGCCCGTCAAACCGCGCGAGATTCGAGGACGCCTCGGACATCGCGATGACGTAGTACGCGGCGAGCGCATACTTCATGTTCCGCATGCTGAGCTCCTCGTACGTCGCACCCAGCTCCTCGAATTTGTGAATCGCGTTCCATACTGCGCGCGAGATCTCAGGGTCGCAGCCCTCAAAGAACTCACGGGGCACGCCGATTCGCAGCCCGTTGATCGCATCTTCGGGTTCAGTCCCCGCTCCGTTTAGCCATGAGCAGTGGTAGTTCGTCGGATTATCATTCTTGAGCTTCACCTGGGTGCTGTCCCGCCAATCCTTGGCCGCTATCACGTCCAGGAGCAGTGCGGTATCCTTCACGGTCGTGGCTATCGGCCCGATCTGCTCCAGCGAATTCGCATAGGCAATGAGCCCGTAGCGGGATACGAACCCGTAGGTGGGCTTCAGACCGACGATCCCGCAGAACGATGCCGGGCACCGTATCGAGCCACCGGTATCAGACCCGAGCGCGAGGACCGCCTCACCTGCTGCAACGGCCGCGGCGCTACCGCCCGACGAGCCACCGGGCACTCGCGTGAGGTCATGGGGGTTCTTCGTGGGCCCGTAATAGCTCGTCTCCGTGGACGTACCCATGCAGAACTCGTCCATATTCGTCTTCCCAAGGATGATCGCGCCTTCGTGCTTCAATGCCTCGATCACGGTCGCGTCGTAGGGCGGAACGTACCCGGTGAGTATCTTTGAGGCGCACGTGGTTTGAATACCCGCCGTGGAGATACTGTCCTTGATGGCAATGGGCACACCGAGCAACCTTTTGCGCTGGAAATCCGGTTCTGCATGCCGTTTATCAACTACACGCGCTTCTTCGAGTGCACTCTCTCTGGTCAGCGTAATGTAACAATTCAGCTTGCTCCGCTCGATTCGCTCGTAGATCTCTGCTATGAGCGTTTCGCATGAGATTTCGCCGCTTTTTATACGTGCTATGTCTTCTATTGCGGTTACCATTGCCGGTCTTCAATCGCCCTCTGACTAGATTTATATACCAATAACCTCCACTTCTTTATAAACTCTCGTTAGTAGATCGGTGACTCATGCATGGAGCCCAAAAAGACGAAATCGCTGTGTCCACAGTGCCTCAAAGTCATTGATGCGGTGGTTTTTGAGCAGGACGGCAAGATCCTGATGAAGAAACGCTGCGCGGAGCACGGCGAGTTCGATGACGTCTACTGGTCCGACGCGGATCTCTATCACAAATTCGCGAAATGGCAATACAACGCCAATGAGGGCGATGCGGGTATCCAGACTACGATGCTGGAGAAGGGCTGCCCGTTCGATTGCGGGCTCTGTCCGAACCATAGGAGCTCGACGATGCTCGCGCTTATCGATCTCACGAACCGCTGTAACCAGCACTGTCCAACCTGCTTCGCGAATGCTGCGGTCGCCGGGTATCTGTATGAGCCGACGATGGAGCAGCTTGTGGCCATGATGAAGCTGCTCAGGAGTGAGGTGCCGCCGTGTCCCGCGATCCAGTTCGCGGGTGGCGAGCCTACCGTGCGTGAGAATTTCGTGGAGATCGTGCGAAAGGCACGGGAGCTCGGCTTCTCGCATATCCAGGTGGCGACGAACGGCATCGCCATGGCCAAGAGCGTCGAATTCTGCCACGCGTTAAAGGAAGCAGGCTTACATACCGTTTATTTGCAGTTTGATGGTGTTACAGACGCGCCGTATGAGAAATTACGGGGCATACCGGCGTTGAAGACAAAGCGGCAGGCGATCGATAACTGCTGGGCGGGCGAGATCAAGAGCGTTGTGCTCGTGCCCACACTTGCCCGGGGCGTGAATGACGACCAGATCGGGGATATAATGCGGTTCGCGGCTACGAAACTGCATATCATACGAGGGGTGAACGTGCAGCCGATCGCGTTCGAGGGTCGTGTGGATGATGCAGAGCGCAAGCGGATGAGAATAACGATCCCTGATTTTATACGACTGCTGGAAGAGCAGACCAACGGCGAGATACCGGCTGAAAGCTTCTATCCCGTCCCCTTCGTCCTACCGATCTCCCATTTCGTGGAGGCCTGGAAGCAGGTGCCGCAGGTCGAATTCACCGTGCATCCGCACTGCGGCGCGGCGACCTACGTGTACGTGGTGGACGGCAAATTCGTGCCTATTACGGACTTCGTTGATGTCGAGGGCTTCATGGAGTTCCTGAAAGAGAACGCAGAGGGGACCTCGTGGGGCAAGATAGGTAAGCTCAGGGCAACGGCAGGGCTCTTCTCCGCCTTACGGAAATTCATCGACAAGGAGGTGGCACCCGAGGGATTCGACCCCCTGAATTTGCTTGCCAATATTCTCGGCATCGGCTCACGTGAGGCGGTTGCCGAGTTCCACCGGCAAGCGCTCTTCATCGGCGCTATGCACTTCATGGACCCTTATAACTACGATCTGGACCGCGTCAAGCGCTGCGGCATTCATTACGCCACGCCGGATGGGCGGATCATTCCGTTCTGCTCGTACAATGCCATTCATCGGCCCCTGGTCGAGCGAGCATTCTCAAAGCCGTATCATACTCCCAAAGAGTAACTACCCGCGAGCTCTCAGTTTATCGCCCCTCAAATCGCGCTTCTTGCGGTCTTTAAATACAATAACATCCTATAGGTAAGTGCCCCTTTCGAAGAGTAGAGTGACCTCGCAGCTCTGCGAAGCATGAGCTCTATGGCAAACAAGGGGCAACAATCCACGCCGTATTGCACGGTCCCTGCGGTAGCTCTTTTCACGATGATGGCGATGACCGTAAGGAAACCACAATACGGTACATTTTATGCACAAAGCTTATCAACGATCCCGCTCTTTAAATGAAATCGGTAATCACTAGGAACAGTGAGGGGAAGAGCATGGGAGAAGAAAAAGGGCGTGGAAGCGCGGCGAAGGGCGAGAATGATCAGGATATCGAGCGGATACGGGCGAATAAGATGCGGGAGTTGGAAGAGCAGATGAAGACGTCGAAGGAGGGCGGAGCTAAGGCTCAAGCCGTCCTTGACCATCCCGTTGAGATAACCGACACGACCTTCGTGGCGTTTGTGAAGCAGCATCCGGTGGTGGTCGTGGATTGCTGGGCGCCCTGGTGTGGCCCGTGCCGGATGGTCGCACCGATCCTCGAGCAATTAGCGAAGGAGTACGCTGGCAAGGTGGTCTTTGGGGAGCTGAATGTGGATGAGAACCCGCGCACCGCCACGGAATATGCCATCATGGCAATACCGACCCTCTTCATCTTTAAGAATGGCGAGCCGGTCGATGTTATTCAGGGCGCGATGCCCAAGCCTCATTTTGAAGCAAAGCTGAAGGAATGGTTGTAAAACCGTGTGAATGGGAGTGTGTGAAAGGACTCGAGATTGTGAGACGGTTTGCAGACTGTGGGTTCCAGATACATCCTGAAGCCCTGGCGTTGCTCACCCGCTGCCGACTGAACGCCAAAGGGAGCTGGCACTTCGACCTCGAGACGATCGCGCAAGAGTTAACAAAATCAGTGGACGCTTCGGTATGCGTCATCTCGCCCGTCCATGTCTCTGATTTTATCAAGCGTAACGGGAAGCAGGTCGAGGAGGAGCTGCCCGCGGAAGCGCCCGTCATACTGCGTTCGTATCCCGAGCAGTGCGCAGTTGGAGAGCGCAAAAACTTCCTACCGCACTTCATTGACCGCTATGAGCGGCTCAGCGCGATACTCAAGAAACGGCTGAAGTGCACGCAGATACGGTTCTTGAAGAGCGGGAATGAGCGTACTGAGGATCTCACCGTGGTGGGCATGGTCTCGGCGATCCGGAAAACGGCCAAGGGCAATCTGCGCGTGGATTTGGAAGACCCCACCGGGAGCGTACCGGTAATCGTATCGCCCCGGGAGGAGCTCATGCTCGACGAGGTCATCGGTGTTACGGGTTTTCTGGGTAACGGAGGGTTTTTTATCGGGCATAAGGTCTTCTATCCCGATGTGCCGCTGCCGAACTCAGCGTTACAAGCCTCGCTCCCATCGAGCGCGGAGCAAAAGGAAAGGAATAAAAGTATTCATGCTGTATTCATCTCTGATATGCATGTGGGAAGCACTTACTTCCTGGAAGAGGCGTGGGATCGGTTCGTCGAGTGGCTGAAGACGGAAACCGCAGACCAACGCATCCCGTATCTTGTGGTCGCGGGCGACGTGGTGGATGGCATCGGCGTGTATCCGGGCCAGGAGGAAGATTTGATGATTACGGACATCGAGGAGCAATACCGGGTGGCGGCGAGGTATTTCCACCAGTTGCCGGCGCACCTGCACGTTATTATCTCACCGGGCAATCATGATGCGGTACGTGGTGCGGAGCCGCAGCCGCCGTTGCCCGAGTACATCAGAACCATGTTCCCGGCCACTACGAGCTTTGTGAGCAGTCCCGCGTATATTCAACTTGGCGGGCGACGGGTGCTCGTCTATCACGGGCAGTCGTACGACGACCTGGTGAACGCGATCCCGCGGCTGACGTATAGTAAGCCAGAGGATGCGATGGTGGAGATGCTGAAGCGGCGTCATCTCGCGCCGATCTACGGTAATTCACTCTCCATTGCGCCCCAGGATCATGATTACGGCGTTATCGATTACGTCCCTGATATCTTCCAGTGTGGGCACACGCATACCGTGGGGCACTTCAGATACCGGAACGTGCTGCTCATCAATTCAGGTACCTGGCAGGCGCAGACGCCATACCAAAAGAAGCGTGACATCACCCCGGTTCCGGGCTGTGCGACGGTCGTAGATCTGAGCTCGATGCGGGTACAAGTGCTGGATTTCGTAGGCCAGGCAGGTGCATGACTATGGCGGTCGAAGCGGTGCGGAACGGTGGCGGAAGGATCAAGAGCGGTGCGATACGGCGCGCTTTGAACTTCGTTGGTTGGGCACGCGGGTGCGCATACAGTGAATATGAGAAACGGCTGAAAGAGGAGATAGCAGCGCGGAAGCTCCCTGAGCATGTCGCGATCATCATGGACGGCAACCGGCGGTATGCGCGCAAGCTCGGACTCTCGACGGATGAAGGCTATGACTACGGCGCTGGCATCACCGAACGGGTGATCGAGTGGTGCTTTGAGTACGGTGTGAAGCAACTCACGCTCTACGCCTTCTCGATCGAGAACTTTTCACGGACGGAAGAAGAGCTGGAGAAGCTTTTCGAGCTCATGCGGACGGAATTCGATAAGATCTGCGTGGACGAGCGGTTCCACAAGAACGAGGTGCATATGCGCGTGATCGGGAACTTCAATTTGCTCCCCGAGTCAGTGAGGGCGGCGATACGGCGTGCAGAAGCGGCGACGGAGCGGTATACTAAGTTCAAATTGTTCGTGGCCGTGGCTTATAGCGGCCGTATGGAGATCGTGGATGCGATGCGGATAATTGCGCACCTCGTAAAGCGCGGGCTTTTGGCGCCTGAGGAGATCGACGAAGAGACGATCGCCAGGCATCTGTATATCAGCCAGATAGAGGGTGAGGCCAATGCCGCGAGTTCAGGCGCGAAGACCCCGGTGGATCTGATCATTCGCACGGGCGGCGAGCTACGGATCAGCAATTTCGTGCCCTGGCAGGCGCTGGGGAACGAGTGCACGGCATACTTCTGCGCGCCGTTCTGGCCGGAGTTCAGACGTTTAGACCTCCTGAGAGCGATTCGCACCTACCAGGAGCGTGAGGACGAGCGACGGCAGCGTTCGCATTCTCGGGTGCCAAATCTCAAGCGGCTCCTTGGACGTGACGCTTGATCATCCATCAGTAGTGAAAACTAGCTTTAACTATGGGTTTTAATGAAGTGAAGTACCGAGGACATGAGAGCTTTTATCGCCGTTGATCTGTCAGACGCAATACGGACTCAAATCGCGACACTGCAGCAGGAACTCGCCTCGTTGGGGCTGCAGGGCACACTCAAATTTGTGGATCCGAAGCAGGCGCACCAAACGGTCAAATTCCTCGGTGAGGTGCCTGATGAGTTGATTGAGCGGATAAAAGAGGCACTGGCAGCGCTCCGTCATGAACCGTTTGAGATCCGGCTTCGTGGTGTGGGGTTCTTTCCTCAAGCTGCTCAGGAGAAGGCGCGAACCATCCGGGTGATCTGGGTGGGTATAGTGGAGGGTGGAGCGCAGTTGAAAACATTGCAGGAGGGCGTGGAATCGGCGCTGCACGCGCTGGGCTTTCCGCCGGAGCAGCGGTTCAACGTGCACGTGACACTGTGCCGTGTTAAGAAGCCGTTCAGATCAAAGAGCGAGCTCAGTCGGGTCTTGCTAAAGATCGCGGAGTTGCGTGCGGCGGACGCAGGAACGATGCGGGTAGAAGCGCTGAAATTGAAGAAGAGCACACTCACGCCCAGAGGGCCGATCTATGAAGATCTGTATGTAAAGAGCCTGGAGGGATAGCAGATAGATGGAGAAGCCCCGAAAGGGAAGTACCACCCTGCTGGATTTTCTGCACACGCGTGACGAGAAGCCTCGAGCGGCCTGTCATCCGGAGAACGCTCGTGGGATCGAGCGGGTACGGAAAGAAGACGAGAAGGTGAACTCGGGGGGCCGGGTGAGGGAACCGCGTATCTACACGGTCCAGGAAATTACGGGCCGGATACGCCATATTCTGGAGGACGACAGGGAGCTGCGCGATATTTATGTGAAGGGTGAGCTCTCCAATTTCAGCCAGCCGACCTCCGGCCACCAGTACTTCACGCTCAAGGATGAATATGCTGAGATCTCATGCGTGATGTTCAAGGATAATAGCCGCGGCCTGAAGTTCATGCTGGAAGACGGGATGAGTGTGATTGCCCGCGGCCGGATCAGCGTGTATGAGAAACGAGGTAAATATCAGCTCATTGTGGAAGAAATCCAGGAGGCGGGTTTGGGGGCGCTGTATCTGGCCTTTGAGCAGCTCAAGAAGCGGCTGAAAGCGGAAGGGCTGTTCGATGCGGCATACAAGAAGCCGATACCCTGTTTCCCACGCCGCATCGGGATGGTCACCTCACCCAGTGGCGCGGCCATTCGGGATATGCTCAAGGTAACGAAGAAGCGGTTTCCGCACGTCCATATCCTGCTGGCGCCCGTAGCGGTGCAGGGCGAGAGCGCGTCGCTGCAGATCGCTCATGCGATTCGGATGATGAACCGATACAATACGGAACGGGAGCGGATCGACGTGCTCATCGTGGGCCGCGGCGGTGGCTCGCTGGAAGAGTTGTGGGCCTTTAACGAAGAGTGCGTTGCACGCGCGATCTTCGCATCACTAATTCCTGTCGTCTCGGCAGTAGGGCATGAGACGGACTTCACCATCGCGGATTTTGTCGCGGACAAGCGTGCGGCGACGCCGTCTGAAGCGGCCGAAATTGTCGTCCCGGATAGCAAGGACCTGGTGCGGAATTTGCGGTCGCTGGAGCTGCAGCTGCGGCAGAACGTCTACAAAGGGCTCGATTTATATCGGAAACGGCTGGAGGCTATGGAGAAGAATCTCCTGTTCCGAACGCCGACCGAGCGGATCAATCAGTATCGGCAGACGATCGATGACCTGAAGCGGTCGATGGTGGCGGAGCTGCGGCACCTCACGAGCCTGCACCGGAAGAGCGTTCTGGCATTCGCGGGCAAATTAGAGGCCTTGAGCCCGCTGGCGATCATCGATCGGGGCTACAGCATCTGCACGAAATTGCCGGAGGGAACGCTCGTACGCAGCGTAGAAGAGCTCGCCGTGGGTGATGCGCTCCAGATCCTCTTTACGGACGGCGAGGCGGTCTCGGAAGTGAAGGAAAAGAAGAGAACAAAGGCGTCGCGACAGTAGAGAACAAAAGGCGCTACGACAGTAGAGAACAAAGGCGCCATGACCACCATGAAGATTATTCTACGTAACTAACTAACTCACTCACTCTCGGCGGCCATACCAGTGACTCAGTAATTGTGTCATCGCTTCCGTATCGGTCGCGTCCGATGGCTCAGCCATGTCTTTTAGTTTGTCGTACTCTTTCATTGAGTACCCCTTGGCTTTCTTAGCGCGCTTGAGCACGAGCCCTTTCAGGTTCACCGAGAGAGGCTGGCCATTGACATTCACGAGGGCGTCCTGCTTAACGACGATCCACGTCTTCCCCCCATCGGTGGATTGGAGCACACCCTTCAAGTTGACCACGTTCTCGTCTTTTAGCCGCTCTAACTCTTCCACCGGCATGGTTCCTGGCTCAGCTTAACTAACCCAGAGACCAATCAGGTCTCCAGTCAGTACGTTTATATCTATCCGGAGGGGGATATAAATAACGTTATGGCGGGTGGCGGCACGCATGAAGACTTTTACCTCATCAATCGTTTCTCTTACTTAGTTAGTTAGTTAGTTAGGAGAGCCAGGAAATGGTAGTAGTGGATGAAGGCGAAGCGATCGCGTTTGAAGACGCAATGAAGCGGCTGGAGGAGATTGTGGAGGCGCTGGGCGCGGGCAATCTCTCGCTGGAAGCTTCTCTGAAGATGTTCCAGGAGGGCATGGAGCTCTGCAAGCTCTGCAACAAGAAGCTGGATGAGGCGGAATACAAAGTGGAGCAGTTGATGGAGCGGGAAGGCGGGGAACTGAGCGTCGAGGGTTTCGAGGTGAACGAGTAGAACGAGCTGGTGCTCCCGCGTTCGTTCTTTCGTCAGTTATTCTTTAGCGATCATGACTTCGGTGGCTTTGATTACCGCTTCCACCTCGTCGCCGATGTCTATGTCGAGCTCATCCACGGCATCCTTCGTGATTAACGCTTTGATAGAGCTGGGCGTCTCGATCTCGATGCGTATAGAAGCGGCAAGCTCGCCGATCTGGACATGTTTCACCACACCTGAGAGTTTATTCCGTGCACTGACCTTGAATTGAAGCGCTTCCCAGAGCTCTTCATCGGCCGAGAGCCCCTCCAAATACCGCTCATAGCGATCGTATTCGTGTAAGAGTTGCTTGCCCTCGTCGGTCAGCTCAGAACCGCCACCGCCCTGCGCACCCCCCCGATGGGTCTTCACCACGGGCGTCCCGATAGCGTCCTCAATCTTCCGGATATGCTCCCACGCGGAACGGTAGGGCATGTCGAGCTTAACAGCAGCTTTTCGAATGGACTGGAGCTCCTCAATTTCACGGAGCAGTCGTGCCCGGCCCGTACCCAGAATTGGATGACCCTGATGCTCGATCCACGGCTTGAATCGCGATTCATACTTCCGCTTTGGCGCTGCCATGATATTGAAAAGATTGTTTGGATTCTTAAATACGTTGCTGGACCGGGTATCGCCGCAGCGCTTTCTGCAGCTCTTTCAGCTCCTGCTTCAGTTGCTTCAGCTCGGTCTTTAACGTGGGCAGCTGCACACCGTCCGCGAGACTCGCAGGCATCTCCGGTATTTTAATCGTGAGCGCGCCGTGGCGACAGATGTTGTTACAGACGCCGCAGCAGGTGCAGCGGTCGTAATCAATGAGCGCTTTCTTGTCACTGATCGCAATCGCTTCATCGGGACAGGCCGTGACGCAATCGCCGCAGCCCTTGCAGACCAGCACATCGATTACGGGGATCCACATAGCTTCTTCTGCACCTCATGGAGCAGATTAAGTGCCTCAATGGGCGAGATCTGCTCTATATTGATCGTCTTCAGCTCCTCGAGCACTGGATGCTCCTGCACGACGATCTCTTTCTCCACCAGCGGCTCAGGGGCGCCTTTTTGGGCTCCGCTTCCTGCCCGTACCGCTTCACGCTCCATACGCTGCAGGACCTGCCTGGCGGAGCTGATGACCTCGGCGGGCAGCCCGGCGAGCTTCGCTACCTGAATCCCATAGCTCTTGGAGCCGCGGCCCTCAACCACCTTGCGAATGAAGAAGACCTCATCAGCGACCTCCTTGATAGAGACATTGTAGCAGTGCACGCCCTCGAGCAGATCGGCCAGCTCGGTGAGCTCGTAGAAATGCGTTGCGAAGAGCGTCTTCGCCTGTATGCGCTCCGAGACGTATTCCGCGACTGCCCATGCGATGCTGACGCCGTCCACCGTGCTCGTGCCACGCCCGATCTCATCGAGCACAATCAGGCTGCGTGCGGTGGCATTATTGAGGATATTGGCCGTCTCGCTCATCTCGACCATGAAGGAGCTCTGGCCCATGGAGAGATCGTCGTAGGCACCGACGCGAGTGAAGATACGATCAACGACCCCGATCTTCGCTTCCGCTGCGGGCACGAAGGATCCGAGCTGCGCCATCAGCACGATCAACGCGACCTGCCGCATGAAGGTGGATTTGCCGCTCATGTTCGGGCCCGTGATGATCATCAGTCTGACAGACTCGCCGATGCGAACGTCATTCGGCACGAACCCTTCCTTTACCTGCTTCTCAACGACCGGATGCCTACCTGCAGTTATGATGATCTCGTCGCTCTCGTTTACGGTGGGGCAGCAGTAGCCGCTCTCGGCCGCGACATCCGCGAAGGCGACGAGCATATCCAGCTCGGCGATCGCATTTGCCGCTTCCTGTATCTGTTTGGCATGCCGCGCGACCGCTTTCCGAACCTGTTCGAACAACTCGTACTCCAGCTCTTTGATCCGCTCCTCGGCGCTCAAGGCCTTCGCCTCGTACCCCTTCAAATCCTCCGTGATGTACCGTTCCGCATCAGTCAGCGTCTGCTTCCTAACGTAGTACTCCGGCACCTTATCCGCCCAGGTCTTCCGCACCTCGACGTAATACCCGAAGACCTTATTGTAGCCCACCTTGAGCGATTTGATACCGGTCCGCAGTTTCTCATGCTCTTCGAAGTCCGCGAGCCACTGCCGGCCTTCATGCTTGATCGTCCGCAGCTCGTCCAGCTCGGGATTGAACCCCGGCTTGATCACGCCGCCCTCTTTGACGGCTATTGGCGGCTCCTCCTGGATGCTCTGCTCGATCATCGCGACGACGTCCGAATAGGCCGGTGACTTCAAGGCCCGCAGCGCATCTTTATTCTTTACCGCGCGGCACTTCTTCAAGATACTAAGGAGTGCCTCGCACTGCTGTAACGAGCGCTTGAGCGCGATCATATCGCGTGCATTCGCATTACCATAGGAGATCCGGCTGATGATCCGCTCGATGTCGTGGGTCTCCCGAAAGACGTCCTTGAGCGATTCCCGGAGCAGGATATCGTTATTATATTCTCGCACCGCGTCCTGCCGCCGCTGTATCTCGTTCGTATCGAGCAGCGGGAACTGCAGGTTCTTCTTCAGCAGTCGCGAGCCCATACCCGTCAGTGTTTTGTCCAGTACGCTCACGAGCGTGCCCCGAGCGGTGCCGTCGCGGATATTATGAAAGAGCTCGAGATTGCGGATAGAGACGCTGTCGAGCACCATATAGTCGGAGACGAAGAAGGTTTTGAGGGGTTTGATGTGCGAGAGCACCCGTTTCTGCGTATCGCGGAGATACGAGATGACCGCGCCCGCGGCGGATATGCCCGCCTTGAGCTCGCCACAGCCGAAGCCGTCGAGCGAGATAACGCCGAAATGGTTGATCAGTGTGGTAAATGCGGTATTGAACTCGAAATAGTAATCGTCATAGCGGGAGATGGTAGCGATCTCCTGGTCGAGCAGGAGCTCAAGCACGAGCGAGTCCGGCATGATGATCTCCGCGGGCCGCACGCGCTCGATCTCGGTAATCAGTGACGTGTGCGTCTCATCGTCTGTAAACTCAGTCACGGCGAACTCGCCGGTGGAGACGTCCACGATCGCGATCCCGACGAGCCCTTCGAGCAGGTTCACGCACATCAGGTAGTTGCTGACCCGCTCCTCGAGCAGGGTATCCTCGATCACCGTCCCGGGCGTAATGAGCCGCACGACCTCACGCCGTTCGACCTCGCCGCTCGCGGCATCGGTGATCTGCTCGCAGATCGCGACCTTATAGCCCTTCTTGATGAGCTGCTTGATGTACGGGGTGACCGCATGGTAGGGCACACCAGCCATGGGCGTTTTCCGGGCCGCGCCCTTACCACGACCGGTTGCGGTCAGCGTGATGTTCAGCTCGCGCGCGGCGATTTTAGCGTCCTCACCGAAGGTCTCGTAGAAGTCGCCGACCCGGAAGAGCAGGAGCGCATCGCGGTATTTCGCTTTGATCTCGTAGTACTGCTGCATCATCGGGGTCAGCTCAGAAGAGGTGGTCATCGGGACGTTCTGTGAAGAAATCACGCTTTTTTCTGCTGATAAATCTTTCCTTTTATTGGCGAAGCGTTAATTAAGAAGGGTATCTCTCGGTACGAAGTAAAAAGGAAAGAACCACGAGAGAAAGAGAGAAAGAAGGAGAGAAAAAAAGAGAAAGGAAGGGCCCGTGGCTTAGCTAGGATAAAGCACCGGCCTTCTAAGCCGGGGATCGCGGGTTCGAATCCCGCCGGGTCCGTCAATAAGGGGCCGGACCCCCCTTATCAACCCTCCCAGCCACAAAGTATTCGGCTGAGATTTTTCAACTGTTCACTGGAGCTAACGGGGCGTATGGCGGCAATGGTAAAAGCATTGAGATACTTGCTAAGAGAGCCCAGTGGGAGCGGACTTATCGCCTCTTTCGTATCTTCACCGCTCACTCAGCTCAGCCGTATCGCCGGTATCCACCCCTCGTGCCGCTTGCCGTTGATGTCTACGAACTCCATGCAGGTGATTCTGCCACCCGTTACGTCTTCACTTTCTGCGTGGATGATCTGCGGGTATGAGCCGGTGCGGATGGTGTAGTTGTAGGTATAAGAGGCCAGACCCCTCTTATCAACTCTCCCGTCCTTAATCTGACCGCAGTCTAATCGCAGGTATCCAGTTATCGTACGTGCGACCGTTTGCATCCGTGAACTCAGTGCAATTTATCCAGCCGTTATCGGTGAGTAGTGTTCTATTATGGATGATCTGCGGGTAGGAACCCGTGCGAATGGTGTAGTTATATGTCTCGTTGGCGTAGAGGGTGAATGATTCATCGAATGTTATGGTTTGCCATTCACCGAAATAACCGCTCCAGGTTTTCTCTGCGATTGGTGTGGTCCCCTTCCAAATTTTCACGTATTCGGTGTGGCCACCCGTGCCGGGACAGGGGTAGGTATACAGTTTTGAGACGGTAAGGTCATAGAAGGGCGTGATGGTGCCGTTGTAGGTGCCGGAGATGCTTGGGTAAGGATTGGCTGAAGGACCGGTGTCGAAGAAAACCTGAACCACTGAGATATTGTATCTCGTTTCTGGACCGAACGCCAATGAACTGAAATGTCTAACCATTATGTAATATGTGCCTGAATCGCCACAGTACCAGTTGATTTTCGATGCCAACCCGACGCCACTATCATCATCGTGCTTTATCTCTGTAGTTCCATTGGTGTCATAGAGATAGAGATAGGTGTCTGATTCAGGTCCAAGGTCAGAGGTTTCGATGGTGTACGAGCGGCCCCCGGTGGCGTTAAACTTCAGCCAGTCCTGATCGCCAGGAACGTGAAAATCGTGAGTTTGCTTGGGACCATCAGCAGAAATATAGTTTGCCAGGGAATAGTTATCATCGGGTTCATATGCATCTGGTATAGGTGGCTCGAACTGGGTATAGTTATAAAAGCTTGTTAGGTCTTTTGCAGAATCAAGCCAGCTCCACGAGCTTATACCCACTGGTTGTTGCGAACTAAGGTCGAGAGGTTTATCCTGGCTTGATAATTTTGCAGCATTAATTTCTGCTAATCTTGGCTTTATAATATCCTCATTTTCTCCCAACGATTTTTCTATATTTTCCGAATCGAAGGCCATAATTAAGTCAGAAGTTAAATTGCCGTATAAGTCTGTATAAACCGTGAAATTGCCAGAGCTCTTTGAATTGTATATCTTATAGCCTCTGAACTTTAACGTAATGTTGTGTAAACCAGAGTTCAGGTATGTATAGTTGTAATTTGAGTCTATCCCGTATCCAGTATCATAAGTGAGATAGCCGTACAATTCATAGTTTCCAGCAGTTGTTACATTGACCTGTTTCTCAACAACAAGATAATCATATAGCCCGTTGCTATTCTCATCATAGCCGTAATCCCTTACGCCTGGCATGAATACCGCTGGCGGGCGGAAATCGGTGTAGTTATAATGGTCGGTGGTGTATGCGTAGTACCGGTAATCAAGCTGATACCAGTCGCTTGCGTTATATAAGCCCAAAAACCGTAGATCAAATGTGTCGTTCGTCCGGGTCTGCCAGATTCTTGGTCCATCAAACCTTAACTGAACTGTCTGATTGCCAGCATTTAGAGTGGTATAGTTACTGTCCCCATCAATATACCAGCCTGTGCTGTTGTAAAGAGATCCGCCAATCCTGTAATACCCTGACTCGTTTACAGTTACGCCAACATCGATAGCGAGGTAGTCGTAAAAGCCATTGTTATCCGTATCCAAACCGTGATCAGAATAAACGTCATTGAACTGAGCAGGTGGTCGTTCGAACTGAGTATAGCTATAAAAGCTTGTTAGGTCTTCTGCTGAACCAAGCCAGCTCCACGAGCTTATACCCACTGGTTGTTGCGAACTAACGGCGAGAGGTTTATCATGGCTTGATAATTTTTCATCTTTAATTTCTGCTAACCACGGTCCTGTATTACCCTCCTTTTCTATAGGCGGTTTTTCTCTATTTTCCGAATTGAGAGCAATATTTAAGCCAGAAATTAAATTGCCGTATAAATCCATGTGAACCGTGAAATTTCCGGTGCTCTTTGAATTGTATATTTTATAGCCTCTGAACTTTAAAGTTAGATTGTGTAAACCAGCGTCCAGGTACGTGTAGTTGTAATTTTCGTCTATCCAGTACCCCGTATCATTTATGAGATACCCGTCCAGTTCATAGTTCCCAGCAGTTGTTACATTGATCTGTTTCTCAATAACAAGATAATCATAAAGTCCGTTGCTATTCTCATCAGCGCCGTAATCCCTTACGCCTGGCATGAATACCGCTGGCGGGCGGAAATCGGTGTAATTATAATGGTTGGTAGTGTACGCGTAGTACCGGTAATCAAGCTGGTCCCAGTCCGTTGCATTATACAAGCCCAAATACCTCAGATCAAATGTGTCGTTCGTACGGCTTTGCCAAATTCTTGGTCCATCAAACCTTAACCGAACCGTCTGATTGCCAGCATCTAACGTGGTATAATTACTGACCGAATCAACATAATAGCCACTGCTGTTGTAAAGCGAACCACTTATTCTATAATATCCCGGCTTGCTTACGTTTACGCCAACATCGATAGCGAAGTAGTCGTAAAAGCCATCACTATCCGTATCAAAACTGCGATCAGAATATATATCATTAAATTGAGCAGGTGGTCGTTCGAACTGAGTATAGCTATAAAAGCTTGTTATGTCCTCTGCTAAGTCGAGCCAACGCCACGAGCTTACACCAACCGGTTGTTGCGAACTAACGGCGAGAGGTTTACTATCCTGGGCGAAATCATCATTAATTTCTGCTAACCGCGGCTTTATAACACCCTCCTTCTCTCCAACCGGTTTTTCTATAAGTTCTGAATCGATAGAAGCTACTACGCCAGAAATTAAGTAGCCATATAACTCCATGTAAACCGTGAAATTGCCAGTGCTCTTTGAATTGTATATCTTATAACCATTAAATCTTAACGTAATGTTGTGTAATCCAGCGTCAAGGTATGTGTAGTTGTAATTTGAGTCTATCTCGTACCCAGTATCATTCATGAGATAGCCGTCCAGTCTATAGTCTCCAGCAGTTGTTACATTGATCTGTTTCTCAATGACAAGATAATCATAAAGCCCGTTGCTATCAGTATCGAGACCATAATCTCTAAAAGCTCTGCCTAATTCCGCAGGTGGACGCTGAAAATCTGTGTAATTGTAATAGTGAGTAATATATGGGGCATCTCTATAATCTAACAAACTGTTACTGTCGTTCAGAAGCCATACCTCATTAAGCACGAATGTGCCATTTATCTTATTCCTGCGAATGTCCATTCCATCCAACAAAACAGTGACATTCTGGTTGCCTGCTGTAAGGTAACTGTAAGTGCTGTTCTCAGTCAGATGAGTTCCATCAAGCGCGTGGAGATCAACTTCTACAGAATAATTTCCGCTAGTACTGACATTTACGCCAACATCGATAGCGAGGTAGTCGTAAAGGCCATTGCTATCCGTATCCAGACCGCGATCAGCATATACATCAGTGAATCGAGCAGGCAGAATAGTCTGGTTTACTGAGATATTATATTTCGTTTCTGGACCGGATACGAAAGGGCTGTAGTGTCTAACCAGTATGTAATATGTGCCTGAATCGCCACAGTACCAATTGATTTTCGATGCCAACCCGACGCCACTATCGTCATCGTGCCTTATCTCTGCAGTTCCATTGGTGTCGTAGAGATAGAGATCGGTGTCTGATTCAGGTCCAAGGTCAGAGGTTTCGATGGTGTAAGAGCTGCCCCCGGTAGCATTAAACTTCAGCCAGTCCTGATCACCAGGGACGTGAAAATCATGAGCTTGCCTGGTGCCATTAACAGAAATGTAGTTCGCCAGGGAATAGTTATCATCGGGTTCATATGCATCTGGTATCGGCTGCTCGAACTCTGCTGTAATGTTCACATTATCCAGGATATGCCAGTTATTTGCATCTCCTGTTGCTGCGCTAAACCCAAAGCCCCCATAGGTGGTGTTAATTGTTCCTGGCCAGGTAAACAGGGTAGATTTATCCACAGCAATCCGAATTTCTGAATCGTTAATGACAACTCGGACATCATGCCAGAGATTGTCCTCGGTTCGGGGATCATTAACATAAATTAAATGATTGTTTACATCATCTTTGATGAGTGCAATATGGTTAGAGGAAGGGTCCAAGTCATTCAGCCAGTTATCAAATTCGAGAGCATAACCAGAGATTGGTATTCCATTTCGATTCATAAATCCTAAATAACTGCCATCACTTGGTTCGTAATTAGTTTGTTTGTAGAACATAAATGTCATGCCATCTCCACCTGAGCCTCCACCAGCTTTATATTTGAAGTCAATAGTAAACGGAGAGGTTATACGCCGATTAAGCCAAATAACGCCTACCTGTCCATTTATATTCTCTGTAAGGACCACATATTCGTTTACGGGATCTCGATACGCTTCGCCTGTATACTTCCACATCCCGGTATCTGCGCTGAAATTATCAAAGAATAGTAGTTTTGGGTACTCACTATTTTCTTTAATTTGAAATGCTTGCTCATAACTCCCTGGATCCTCGACTATCTGCTCAGCAAGCGCTCCACTCCCCAAAATCGCTAAAATGACTATTAAACTTATAACCAGCCCCCAAAACTTCACGCCTTTTTTCATGTGAACCCCCCAAGGACTAGGTAGGCACGAGGAGATATATAAGCTTTTCGACCGGTTCAGTAATTAAGGCCAGAGCTCCCCTTAATCAACCCAATAAGGACCAGGCCATCCTTATCAAATAAGGGGCCAGACCCCCCTTATCAAGCGCCCCATCCAAAAAAGGCATAGCACTTAGTACCCCGCTTAATGGCCCACGATAGAACCAAATGGAAGTAAATGGGACGCTCAAAGCGCAAATAGATCCGCTAAATCCTCTCTTCTCGATTTTTTCTAATCCGACCGACCCACCTTCAGCTCGCAGAGGGTTACTACTCGCTGCTCGCTATTCTTTGAGTCATCCTTCCTTCTTGTTCAGCGAAAGTGTGTCCTTCAAGATACAAATAAAATTGAAGGGAAAGATTTATATATTTCACAAATACTAAGGGTAACTATGCCAAGAAGAGAAGTAGTATTCGTAGAAAGGGGAACTAGACGAAGCACAGAGATCTTCATGTTCACATCGTTGTTCTTGGTAGTTGCGGTGATTTTAGCGGTAGTAGGCATATTCCCGGGAGTGACTCTATGGGATTATCTAAAATTACTCGCAATAGGTGGAGTGACAGGCTACGGACTTGCGGGTGCTGCAAGGTTATTTGAAATGGTAGAGGACAAACTTGAAGGTAGATAATGTCTAATCCTCGCCCACGGCAATTAATCTGTTGATGGAGAGAATGCTACTTCAGAAGTTGCAAATCCAGAAACTGGGCTGTGAGCACCTCCAATTGAGAAGTGTAGCCAAAATGGCCAGGTAAACGGTGAAGGTATCCGTAGCTGAGGTAAAGGCATACCAGATGAAGCTTGCAACTATACTGGCGATAGTTGCTGCAGGTTCGAATCCTGCCCTGGCCAAATTTCTAACTAGAGACGCAACTTTAGCATTTTCTAATTGAAAGTGTCTTACTCCACAGCTACACTACATCATTATAAAGAGATGTCCTCTCTCATCTTACTAGCAATGTTTTACACTCGCATTATAGAAGCACTTGCCCAATCACTATAGTTATTAGGGCTATTAGCATAGCGATAAACAACTCATAAACTTTAGTCAGGAAGAAACCACTCCTCTCTCGTTTTTCATTATAATATAGTTCTACATCTCTTTTGGATTCATCGAAAGTCTTAGGACCAATTTTCTTAATGATTTCACTCCAGCGTCTAAAAATCTCACCTATAGCAACAGTGTTTATAGTTCTTACCCTCGGTTTTTTTATAACGATATCTCCAAAATATTGCAGAAAGGTATCTATTGTTCTAAAATTAACATCTTTTATTTCCCATGCTTCAAATTCGTATTCACTGGGCGGTGGTTCTATATTCTGCCACCTGTCATCATATAACCGGGATTGTATCTCTTCCCGTTCAATGAATTGGTAGTATGCATCGTGAGGAGAGAAAGGGATAGACATCACTCTTTTCCTAAAAAGTATTTTTATCGTTGCATCGAAGAAAGTATCTATATCGTGGATTATACGACTTATTTCGTAATCATAAGTTAAAATATTACCAGAAAAGACAATGCGCTTTTTTAGCAATTTTCTTAGTTCATTGTAATCTCTCTGAAATTTTTCCAAGTTTAAATCGGATGTTTCTTCTAGAAGTCTTTTTACTGAGTAACACGCGTTAAAATATGAAGCGTAAAATCTTACATCTGAAACAAAAGGTAACAGCAATAATATTGCAGAAAGGTAAAGTAATATGTTGTATGGATTTGGCCTTACATGATTAAGAATAAAAAATAATATAAAAATGATTATTGAAATCGATGAGGGGAGCCAATGGTTTTTGAAAGAATAAAGTAAGAGGATTTTTACCCTTTCCTTTACCCTTTTCCTTTTCTCAGAGGAACCCTCTTCGTGTGACATTTCTTACCGGTATTTTTGATAATGCCATTTGGATATATATGAAGTTTTCGTTTTATCACTCCTTTTTGTTCGTTTACTCGACTCAATGAAAAATTTTGCCTCTTCTTTAAGCTCTACGAGGTTTAACTAAGGCGATCGATTATATCCGTGTTGGGAGAACTGGGTCATTGAATTTCTAACCTTAACTCCGTCAAATCATAGGGGACATATACCTTCCACCTATCCCATAAAGTC
>CAZFWT010000031.1:0-21183 GCA_964522635.1 uncultured Halobacteria archaeon
ATAAGTATCAAAAAGCTCCGAAAAGCTTTAGGGAGGGTAGCTAAACAAATACCAAGCTTTTATTTATTTATATAGCCGTGTGCTGATTTTACATTTTAGTAAAAAGTAAAAGATAGTGACGCGAAAATGAGTGATGTGGTGATGCAAGACGTGTTGGATTCGTTTGCAAAGATCGGGAAACATTGGGAGTTAGGCGAATCGGTAGGGCGTGTCTGCGGCTTCATGCTCTTGAAGTCCTGCCCCGTCACGCAGCGGGAGGTAGAAGAAGGCACGGGTTACAGTCGGGGATTTATCAGCCGATGCTTGACGGTATTGAAAGATAGACATCTGATCGAAGTGAGCAGCGCGGGGAAAGAGAACCTCTATTCAATCAATACTTCATTAACAGAGAATCATGGCAAGTTCTTGGAGCAATTTCTTACAGAAGAGATCAATCCGATAATAGATGTGCTTTCAGGGTATGCGGAGAGTGTAGCAGATGGCAAAGTTAAGGGGAATATTCTAAAACTGCTCCATGAAATGAAGAAATTGAACCTCGCATTCCGCATCTTCTTAGGGATCATCTGGGATATAAATATGAATGTGTTAGCCGCAGATATGGAAGAAGTTGAGGACTATGTAGTAACGGTTTCTATAGAAGCTAGAGAAGATTATGGAAAAAATATCTATTTATAAGGAGGTAACAGAAATGGAACTCTGTAAGAGAACTGACAACCGGAAACGAAGGATTTTCGCACTCGGCGCGCTGAGTACCGTTCTGCTCTTCGTGCTCTGCTCACTTTCCCTGCCTTTGCCGTCCGCGGTCCCCCCCGCCAGTGCAGTCTCCTTCGCCTCGATTACCATTACGGACGTCCAGCCAATGGGGTTCACGCCGGGCGAGACGCGTGAGGTGCTGGTGACCGTGAAGAACAACGGCGGACGAGACGCGAAGGATATCCGTCTGGCCTTCCAGGGCACCGAGATCTTATCGCTCGTCGGACCCACTGTGCGCCACATCTCCACGCTGAACTCCTGGACATCAAAGGAGGTACCGGTTATCATCCATATCAAGGAAGAGGCGCCAAACGGGATCTACTCGATCCCGGTGAACGTGACATGGCGAGAACATTATTTTGATCCCCAGGAGGGCTATGTTACGGGACCCGAGGAAACTGCGCTCCTCGGAATCTCGTTCAACGTGCAGGGCAGCGTGGTGCTCAATGTAGGTGACATTACCACCGATCCCACGGACCTGAGACCGGGCGCCGAGAACGTGGAGATACGCGCGTTCATCGAGAACAGTGGCGAAGCGGCGGCCAAGGATATCGACGTGCAATTGCTCCTCGAGGATGAGTCATTTAAAGCCTCATGGTCCGGTACCGACCGCTCATACCTCGGCCGGTTGAACTCGGGCGAGAAGAGCGAGGCTGTCTTCCACCTTGATCTCGCGGACAGCACCGCCTCGGGACAGCACAGTATACCGCTCCGGATCAGCTACAGGGATACAGGTGGTCAGGAGTACGAGGTATTGCGGGAGATAATGATACTGCTGAAGCCCAAGCCCGACTTCGAGGTCGTTTCGTACGCGATCGAACCAGCAAGCATCGGTCCGGGATCCACGGGCGTGGCACTCTACGTCTCGGTACGGAATATCGGCTCAGAGGATGCGGAATCCGCGAGTGTGCGATTAACGGGCGAGGCGGATGTGCCCTTCGACTACGACGTGAAGAGTGATTTTGTGGGTAACTTGAACATTGGCGACGAGGGTGAGGCGATATTGAAATTCGATGTGGATGAGGATGCGGTGCCACGAGTTTATCCCATTGGAATCGAGATACGCTGTACCGGGGATCGCGATCTCGGGGATGATAACGTGTACATCTTCAACAAGGAGATCAAAGTGGGAGTATCGTCAGGTAGTTCTCAAAGGGAGGGCTTCTCAGTCCCCGGGTTTGAAGCGCTGTTCTTAGCTCTCGCGCTTGTTCTCGTCTTTAGCTTTCTAGGAAAAAGAAAGATCAGCGGTTAGATGCATCCGGACTGAAGACGTTATGAATTCTGTAACGAGAGCGAGGGAACGAGGCTGATCGAATGGCGCTCAAGGACAAAATAAGCGTGGAACGGGCACTGGAGCACCTCGCGGCAGTTCAATACCGGCATTATAAGAGAATAATCGTAGCCGTGCTGCTCATCACGGCGTTTATGGGTTACGGCATGACGCTCTTGCAGTTCCAGGGCGATCTGACGAAGGAAATGCCGCAGGACCTGCCTGTCTACGAGTTGGCGAATAAGCTCTCAAGTAAGTTCACGGGACAAGAATTCCTGGTTATAGCCCTTACGTTTGACGACGAGACAAGCACCAAAGGCATACCGCGCGACATGCGGGACCCGCGCGTGATCAAATCAGTGCTGGAACTGCACGAACGGCTGGTAGCGGACCCGTCAATTGAAGGCGTTCGGTCTATAGCCCCTGTTTTCCAGGCGTGGGGCGTGCCTGAGGACATAGCAGGGGTAAAGGAGGTTATAGTTGCCACGCCGGGCGCAGAACAGTTCTTCAATCGCGATTACAGCGTCATGCTCATCTATGCAGATACCGCAGTGGGCACGGATGAAGAGAAGGTGTCGGAGATAACCGATAAAATACAGCAGGATGTTGAAGCGATCACGAGGCCTGCAGGTGTAAACTATAAGATTACCGGCATTGCCCCGATCATCGTGAAGATCGTCGAATTGCTCAAAGGCGATATCGTGATAACGACCTTAACGGCGGGTCTCGTCATTTTCATGTTGCTGGTGCTCCTGGAACGGTCGTTTTCGCGGGGCTTCATTGTCTTCCTGCCGCTGATTTTCACGGTGGTCTGGACCTTCGGTACGCTGGGCTTCCTGGGCATTTCCATATCCGTCACCACTGGTGTGATCGGTGCTATCCTGCTCGGTCTCGGGGTCGAGTACGGCATCTTCATGGTATCCCGGTACTACGAGGAGCGTGAGCGATACGAGCCCGTGGAATCGATCACGATCGCGGTCTCGAACATCGGTGCATCGACATTCGGCTCTGGTTTGACGACCGCAGCAGCTTTTTTCGCGCTCACGCTGTCAGTTATGCCTATGATTCAGCATCTGGGCCAAACACTCGCGCTCGGTATCGCGTTCTGCTGGCTCGCGGCAACGGTCGTTAACCCCTGCATCATCCTATTTGAGGAGCGGCTTCAAGCGAGGAAGGTCGCCGACTGGTTGCACGACTGGGTGAAAGGTGAGGAGGGGAGACGTGCGAAATAACAGCAAGAAGCGAGATAACGGACTCTTGAAGCGGTATGCGAAGTTCGTGGCTTATCGTCGAGCCCTGCTCTTAGTCCTCTTTCTCATCTTCTCACTCCTTATGGGCTTCTATGCATCCGCAACGCAAACGGTGGGCATGTCGCAGGAGGATATGCTTCCTGCAGATGTCGAGGTGATACAGACGCTTGAGCTGGTCTCTGACCAGTTTGCTGGTGCCTTCTCCAGCGCGACGATCGTTGTGGAACTCGACCCTGGCTATGCGCAATCGAACGAGATACGGGATGCTCGCGATCCCGAGCTTTTACGCTACGTCGATGCGCTCGCCAAGCGTGCAAAGCTCATTTATGGCGTCATCGATGCAACGAGCGCGGGGGACGTGATAAAAGACGCGAACGGCGGTAAAATCCCCGGCTCGTTGAGGAGCGTGAAGTCGCTGGTGGCGCAGAACGAACTGGTAGCGCAGCAACTCGGCGCGTACATTAGCGATGATTATACGTTGAGTGTCGTGCGCTTGACGCTCCTGGAAGATCTTGATTCGGAGTTGCTCGTCGCAGAGTTACACGAAGCGATACAGGTGACGCCGCCGCCGGGCCTTACAGTAGACATCTCTGGCAGCCCAGTGGAAGATCAGGTGATGATGGAACTCGCAGCGGAGACCATGCAAACCACCTCCGCGATTAGTTTCGCGCTGATCATCATTATTCTCATACTCCTCTTCGCCTCGATCAAATACGGGCTCATTCCGCTACTCACCATCCTGCTCGGTACCGTGTGGACCTATGGCGTGCTGTATCTCATCGGATTTGAGATAACGCCAATGACCTCGGGTGCGCTCGCCATGATCATGGGTATCGGGATCGATTTTGGGATCCAGGTAACGAAACGGTTCCGCTACGAGCTGCAGTGGCACGAGCGGGAAGAGGCGATGGTGAATACGCTCTCCAATGTCTTCTATCCCCTGGTGATAACGACCGTGGCGGCGGTGACCGGATTTTTGTGCCTCTCACTCGGGGAGCTGCCGATGATGAAAGACATGGGGAAGTTGCTTGCGATGGGCGTGACTTGCTCCATGATCGCGGCGATCACAGTTGTCCCTGCGATCCTGGTGCTCTTTGAGCGGAGGCCGAAGCGAGCGTGAGGCTGGAACGAAGAGAAAGGATAGGAAAGAAGGAACGAAGGTGGCGAGCATGGAAGAAATACCGGAACGGATCAAGAAGATTATTGCGGGCCATGGGTGGCTCAGGCACCTCACCGTCCGCGAGATTATGGAGCAGGACGTCGTGACGATCGCAGAGGACGCGACGTTGAAGGCGCTCGATTCTCTGATCGCCGAAGAGCAGCACACGGGCTATCCGGTCGTGAACAGCGATCGGAAAGTGACCGGAGTGATAACGCAAAAGGACCTGCTGCGTGTGGACAAAGACGAGTGGGAGCAGACGCCGGTGAGAACCAGGATGAGCACCTGCTTGATCTGCGCCAGTCCTGATGAATGTGTGATCGATGCCGTGGAGAAGATGACGCACGCCGGTGTTGGTCGGCTGCTGGTCATGGACGGCGATCGACTCGTGGGGATCATCACGCGGAGCTGCATTATGGATAAAGTGATAAAAAAGATGCTCGTGTAGCATCGTTACGTGTGTAGCAGAGACCAAGGGGTGGGTGTCAATCATGGAACGTGCGGAATTCTGCCTGGAGCACCTGATGAGCTTCTTTCTGAAGCTCGTCATCGCTGTCCTGGCGTTAGTGGCCTTCCTCAGGGTCGAGTACGTCTGGTTCATCGGTATCTCCTTCGCGCTCTTCCTGACCCTCGTGCCCACCATTCTAGAGCGCGATTTCAAGATGAAACTCCCGCTTATCTTCGATATTGCCATTACGGTCTCCGTCTTCCTTCACGTAATTGGCGGCTACCAGGATTTCTACGATTATGTGCCCTTCTACGATCATTTCACCCACTTCGTGTCGGCCGCAACGGTCTCCCTCATCGGCGTGACCCTGCTCTACGACCTCGCCTTTCATGTGCGTATTGTGAAGCTCCCGCCGCTGGGGTTCGGCATCTTTACGGTTTTGTTTGCCATGAGCATGGGCATGGTCTGGGAATTTCTGGAATGGGGATTCGATCTGATGGTAGGCACGACGCTACAGCGAGGGCTCTACGATACCATGCTCGATCTTCTCTTCGATACCGTCGCCGGCATCGTTATCGGGACGGTATCCGCGCTCAAATTGAGCCGGGGCGAGCCACTCGAAGAGCAGGCAATGCGGGGCGAATAACCCTCGCAGGTAGACGGGTGGCCTTTGAAGCTAAAGTCGCGCCTTCCCTCTAGATACCGGAAACAGAGCAGTCCACACATGCCATGGGGTCGTCCCTCTCAGCGCTTCACTTATCACGCAGCCGATAACCAGAGAGAAGATCGCCAGCATCGCGATATTCGTGCCGCCTTGCGAGAGGAGCCCCACCGTAACGAGCGAGAATCGCGCCGTCGAGAGCGGCCAGAAGAGCTGTACGCCCTCTAGATATTCAGGCCCGGCTTGTGCAGCCGCGACGCCAAAGATCGTGAGCAGCGAGGTCTTGAAGGAGAAGAGATCCAGGAAGAGATGACTCAGCGTGCCCAGCACACACCAGGGAAGCAACTGAAGTGCCTGCGCTCTGTCCCGCCACACGGCAAATCCCACCGTAACGAGCACCGCGATCACCAGAGCGCCGAGGAGCGAATGAGTCGCGGTACGGTGCAGCACGCATAACGTATCCCACCCGGCAACCGCGCCAAGCATGTCAATATCGGGCAGGAGAGCGCAAAGCGTAACGGCGCGTACGCCCGCATCGCCGAGCTGGCTGCGGCGTCCCAGGAAATAGCCGGTTATGTAATGCGTCAGCGGATCCATAGCAGCCCTCTACACGTCACTACTCCCTATTTGTATTATCTTCCTCCTCCTTTATCTTTTCTCATCCTGCTTTGTACACAAACGAGCGCGAGCTTTTTTTCATACCGCGAGCATTTAAGGGAACTATGAACGAATCAGAAGAGCTCGAGAAGTTGAAAGAGCGCGTAGGACGACTTGAAGCGAAGTTCAACGTCTTCTTTAAGGTGCTCCTCTACCTGCTGCGCGAACTGGAGCCCGAAGAGGTGAGCAATTTGCTGGATAAAGCTGCCTATGAGCTCGCGAGCATGACCGAAGAGGAGAAGCATGACTTTGTTGCGTGGCATAGACGCGTCTTCGGGGATCTCTAGAACTGTGCTGAGCAGAGTGGAACGAAGCTCATACAAAGGGGCTGAGATCGAATCTCATCCCGTCGCGGGCGGCGATGACCTCCACCCCGGTCTCGTCGCTGAGCTGTTTGGCGATCTCCCAGGGCTTGTTCCTGAGCATGGTCATCCCGAAATGGGTGAGGATTGCCACTTTGGGTCGCCGCGCTTCGATGATTCGCTTTGCGTCCTTAACGGTGAGATGATCGACGCCCTCCCGCCGTCGGTACATCGCGACGTTCATGATGAGCACCGCGCCGTCGTAATACTCTTCCAAGCCGTCGAAATAGAGCGTATCGGAAATAAAGGAGACGATCGTCGAATCCCCACCCTGTAATTTGATATTCAGCCCGAAGGTCTCCACGATGCTGTGCACGTGCCGTTTCGGGGTCTGGAGCTCGAGGTTCCCCACCGTGTAGCTGCCGCCTTCTTTAAAGATCTCAATGCGATCCAGAAGGCCCTTATAATAATTCAAGACGACCGCATCGCCCTCGTTATGAAGCGCGTCATTGGGGCAGAGCAGCACGCCACGCGGCTTGAAGCCACCCTCAGTCATCGCCTCGATCATCACATTGACATCGTTGGAGTGGTCCAGATGTTTATGCGTGAGCACAATTGCATGAAGCTTTGCGGGATTGAGCTTCGGCCGGCTAGCGGTAAATTTGACCAGTGTTCCCGGCCCCGGATCGATGAGGATGTTGGTGCCCTGAAGGCTCAGCACGGTTCCGGCAGAGGCGCGAAATTGCGTGATCATGACGAATCGCGCGCCTGCGGTCCCCAGAAACTTTAGCTCGTCTCTCTCTTTCCGTGTCATTTAATCCTCAAATCCCCGGTACAACCCCCACTTCCGCGCGCTCCTGAGCGCTTCCTGGTATTCGCGCAGCGTTATTCCCCTGCTCAGCTCCTCATGCTCGCACGCTTTATACATAGGTCTATATTGCGGCATTATATTTACATACGATTCTCGCGAGAGTTCAGTGGCAATGAACGTGAAGACCGCCTCAGAGCCCGCGAGGCCGTGCGGCAGTACCAGATGCCGTATCAACAAGCCCCGTACCGCGATTCCCCGCTCGTCCACGGTGAGATCGCCGACCTGACGGTGCATCTCCTTTACCGCTGCCCGGGAGACCTCGACGTAGTCATGTGCCTTAGAGTATTTCTTCGCTACCTCGTTATCGCTATACTTAAGGTCCGGCATATAGATGTCCACGATCCCGTCCAGCAGCTCGAGTGTGCGCGTCGACTCATAACCGCCGCAGTTGTAGACGAGCGGCACATGCAGCCCGTCTTCGATCGCGAGCTTGAGCGCTTTCACGATCTGTGGCGTGAAGTGCGTGGGCGTGACGAAATTGATGTTATGGCAGCCCAAGTCCTGCAGCTGGAGCATGCTCCGCGCGAGCTCTTCCTCGGTCATCGGTCGCCCGTGTCCGAGGTGGCTGATGTCATAGTTCTGGCAGTAGATGCAGCCCAAGTTACAGCTGGTGAGAAAGATCGTGCCTGAGCCGTGCGTGCCCACGAGCACATCCTCTTCACCGAAGTGCGGCTGCACGCTGGAGACCATCAGCTGGCTATCTGACTTGCAATACCCGCGCTCACCCTTGATACGATCGACACCGCACTCGCGCGGGCAGAGGGTGCACGCACGCAGGATAGCCCAGAGCTGCGCGATCCGTTCGTCAAGCTCACCGCACTCGTACGTCTCGAGATAAATCGGTGCGGACATGGGCTTTTCATGTACAAAATTGAACAATACTCTATAAATTTTTGGCTGCGAAAGGGCTAAGAAGTGTGTAACGCGATGGCAAAGCGAGGGAAGATCATTGCGGTGGCGGGCAAGGGTGGCACGGGCAAGACGGTCATCGCCGCGCTCTTATTGAAATTCCTTACGGAGTCGAATGAAGAGTACGTGCTGGCAATCGATGCGGACCCGGCAACGAGCCTGCCGAGCGCGTTGGGCGTAACGGTGCAGAAGACGATCGGTGACGTGCGGGAGGAGATCGCGTCGCCGTCACAGGTCTTCTTCTCACAGGAGATGCCCACCGATATGCTGCTCGAGTACAAGATCGAGGAGATTCTGGTGAAGACGCCGCGCTTCTCTGTCCTGGCGATGGGGCATTCCGAGGGCCCGGGCTGTTACTGCCTGATCAATGATATGCTCCGGCACTTCATCGATAAAGTATCAGCACGGTTCTCGACGATTGTGATCGATTGCGAAGCAGGTCTGGAGCATCTCAGCCGGCGGACGACCAGGGACGTGGATACGCTGCTGGTGGTGAGCGATCCAACGAAACGGGGCATTGAAACAGCATCATCGATCAAACTGCTCGCAGAGAAGCTGCAGATTAACGTGCGGCGCATCTTTCTGATCGTGAACAAGGTGAGGGAAGAGGAGCAGGTGAAAAGAGCTCTGCCTGGATTAATAGCGCAGAGCGGGCTCGAGCTCGTCGGAACGGTACCGGAAGACGATACGATCGGAGCGTTCGATCTGGTGGGCACGCCGATCATAGAGCTCCCGGATGATTCGAAGGCAGTGGTTGCCGTGAAGAAGATTTATGAGAAGGTTTGTGAGGGTTAAAGGCTATTGAGCGGCACAACCCGAGTACTCGATAGTCGCTCAGGTTACTCAATCGACCTCGTCCTTCTCGAAAAACTCATCCAGCTTCCGATCAACGTCTTTACTCTTTCCTCCGCTGTGCTCGTAGCTCTTCTTGTCGTCCACGATATGAACCACGGTGTGACCCCGCTCTTTCAACGCATCGGCGATGAACCGGCGATGACATCTGAAGAAGAGCAGCTCCGCGCACATGAGTGCGACCCGTTTCGATGCTGCGAGCTCTTCAACGTACGCCAATCCCCGCTCAAATTCATGGGTTTCCATGTACGCGTGGTAGCCGCCCTTCCGAAAGCCGCCGAGTCGTCCTACATGATGATACTCAGTGCCGTGCTGCTCCAGGCAGTCTTTGAGGTGCTCTCGCGTGAAGTGGCGGTATCGGGAGGTCGGGAACCGCCTGACATCCACAACCACTTCGATCTGGTACGCTCTGAGCACATGCAGGAACTCCTTCATGCTCCTCGAACTCGTCCCCACGGTCCAGATTTTCATGCCGTTCGAGCCTCATCCATCCATCCATCCATCCATCCATCCATCCATCCATCCATCCATGAATGTGCTGCGGATTTACCTTACAGTGGCTCGCGCAGTTCGTAGTAACGGTAGCTAGATAGAGAACGAGCTAGCTCGAATGATGTGGCGGTTTTGTTATGAATGCTAATGCCGCAGCTATAATGCACAATACTCCACAGACAATAAATGCTATATCAAAGCTACCCAGGATATCCTTTGCTTGTCCAGCAACGATTGGCCCTAATATGCCTGCTAGACCATACCCTAAAAATACCAGAGCGTAGTTACCGCCGTAGTTCTGTATCCCAAAGAACTCCCGTGTCGTTGCAGGGAATAAGGCAAAATTACCACCAAACATTAGCCCGATCCAGGCAGCTGCTAGGGTGAGCCCTACCTCAGTTGAACCGAGGCCCAAAACTATGAGCGCGAACATCATGCCCGCCTGTAAAAAGAACATAATCCCCATCGCTATGGTTCTTCCGATCTTGTCTGAAGCCCAGCCCCAGAATATTCTACCCGCACCATTGAATATGGCGAGTATACCAACAGCAGTGCCCGCCGCAGCCGCGGTGAGTCCTGAATCAATACCGTACAATTTCAAGATACCAATGGTCATGAGCCCTGCAGAAGCCGCGAAGACGAACATAACAAGCAGCATCCAGAACTGAGGCGTCTTGAGCATATTGGTTCGTTCCCAGTCCTCCCGTACCTGAGCGCTCCTCGATTTTGCTGAGGGCTCCCAACCTGCTGGCTTCCATCCAAGAGGCGGGTTCTTCAGCAGGAGAGCACCGACACCGCCAAAAGCGACGAACACAACACCCCAGATCAGCAAGGTCCCATCAAGCCCATAATTATCGAGTAACTGTATGAGATCAATCTTCAATCCAGGCATGTCGATGCCTTTCCCTGATAAGACCGAGATGAAGAATGCGCCCGCTCCAAAACCGGCGACCGCTATTCCCGTCGCCAGTCCGAGCTTATCAGGGAACCATTTGCCAATCGCCGCGATAGGGCAAACATAGCCTATACCTATTCCGGCTCCTGCAATAATACCCAGCGTGAGTACGAGCCACAGGAAATTACCGGGCATGAAACTCGAGAGTATGTAGCCAAGCCCGAGGACAAGTGCTCCGGCGAGTGCTACTATTCTCGGCCCGAGCTTATCCTGGCATCTGCCGGCGACGACCATGACGAGTGCAAAGGTGGCGAGTGCTGCTGAGAAAACAATCTGCGTTTCGGTTACGCTCCAGCCAAACCCACCAAGCGCCACGTCTTTCTTCAGCTCGGCCGCGAAGACACTCCACGCGTAGACCGCACCAAGGCATAATTGGAGCATGAGCGCGCCAACCAGGATAATCCACCTGTTGCTACTCTTATCATCAGAACTCATGAATATACCACCTCAGAAACTGTTGGCTACATACTGATATATAAATACCCCCCTTTTTTCATCCCGACCTGGATCCTTAACATGTGAACGTTCCGCAGCTTACCATCGTTTCGGCCTTACAAGCCATCTAACAGTAGAGAGGGGCTTACATACGTCGCTTCTGCCGCTGATACAGTCGCTCGACCGTATCGATCGTATCAATCTCATCGACCGAGAGGTCCCAGCGAATTCGTTTGATGCGCGGAAACCGGAGTGCGTAGCCGGCCTCGTAGAGCGAGCTCTTCTGTATCTCATCGAATTTCACCTCCACCACCACCCTCGGCTCGACAATCAGGGTTCGTCCTCGCTGCTCGCGTGTAATACCCTTGAAGTACTCGGTCATCTCCTCGATCTCTGCATCTTTCAGGCCACTGAAGGCTTTGACGATCGGCGTGAGATTCTCCTCCCGGTCTCGGGTCGCGAAGGTGTAGTCCGAAAGCTGGTGCGCGCGCTTGCCGTGGCCGTACTCGACCGCTATGACGACCAGATCAAGCGTTTCCGCCGTGGGCTTCAGCTTCAGCCATTCACTGCCGCGTTTGCCCGGCGTGTAGCATGACTGCGGGTTCTTGATCATCAAGCCTTCGTAGCCGAGGTCGAGCGCCTCCTGGAACATGATCCGCGCTTCAGCAGCGCTCTTGGTCAGGACATAGTTCGCGATTTCCACGTGCGCACTCGGCTCAATCAGCGTCTGCAACAGCTTACGCCGCTCGAGTAACGGCATATCTATGAGCGGCTTGCCATCAAGATACAGGAGGTCGAAGACGTGCACTTTAACCGGGATCTTGCGTGCAAACTCGTCAACGCGATACTTCCGCCTGAGCCGCTTGATTAGCTCCTGGAACGCTTTTGGCGAGTGCTCGAAAGGGATGATCTCGGAGTCAACGATGAATGAATGCGGAATCTTTCGGACGTCAGCAACAATCTCGGGGAGCGATTGGCTCACCTCCTCTGCTTCACGGGTGAACACACTCACGAGCTCGTTATGTTTATGCATGCTGAGCCGTGCACCGTCGTATTTGTACTCGAAGAGCGCGGTATCGAAGCGTCTGAACCCCGCCTCGAGATTCTCGGCCGTATCCGCAAGCATCGGGCGCAGCGGTCGGCCGAGCACGATGGTGAGCTCTTTCAGCCTTGCAGGCTCCTCTTTCGCTAGCTGTGCCACCTCTCCGATGTCTGATCGCACCATGTACGCCTTGCGGAGCACGTCCACATCCACCGAAAATGCCTGCACGATCGCTTCCTCCAGCAGGCCGTGCTTGAAGCCATAGCGCATCTCGCCGGTTATCGTCTTCACGATGAACTTCGCCTCCGCCGGCGTGCTCTGATTCAGGAGCCCTGTTAGTATCGCTCGTTTTCGGCGCGTTGAGTCCTTACCGCGGAGCGTGGCGATCTTCACCAGCGCACTGTAGCATTCCTCGACGGTGAGTGGCTCTGAGACCAAAGAAACGGCGATTTTCGGCTTCTCCGTTACGATCAATTCGACCGCGGAGCCGAGGTCGCCAAACCTGTTGTATGCCGCTTTCAGGTCATCATCGGAGATGTGAACGATGGAACGAACGGCATCCCAGAGGCTCGACCAGCCGATTTGGAGCTCCTGCGCAGAATAATCAGGGAACAGCCGGCCTCGGAGCATGTAGCAAACCTGCGGCAGCAGCTCAGAAGGCGTATTGCGTAATAAATCCGCGACAAGCGAGATCTTCTCCAGTGTGCTCGACGTGGCTCTGACCTGCTCGTAGATTTCAGTAAGCTCGCGTAACAGCATGATAGTAGAGAACTATAGGCCAAACACAAAAAGATAGGTTCACGTTGCTTACGAAGCCTGCAAACACGCCTCTATAAACGCCTTAAACGGCGGTGAGGGCTTGTTCGGCCGGGATCGGAACTCCGGGTGGAACTGCGTGGCGAAGAAGAATGGATGCCCTTCGAGCTCCACGATCTCTATTCTCATGCCGCTTCTGTCTGAGCCAGAGAAGACCACGCCCTCTTTCTCGATCTGCTCGATGTACGCGGGATTCACCTCGTACCGGTGCCGATGCCGTTCCACGATCTTGTTCTTGCCGTAAATCCGCTCTGCGATCGTGTCCTTCCGGATGAAGACTTGATGGTTGCCCAGCCGCATCGTGCCACCCAGCTCATCCACGCCTTCCTGCTCCTCCAGCAGAGCAATAACCGGGTAAGGTGTCTCTGAGAGCTCAGCACTATGCGCGTCCTTGAGGTGCGCGACATGCCGGGCTAGCTCCACCACCGCCATCTGGAACCCGAAGCACAACCCGAGGTATGGAATCTTGTGCTCGCGCGCGTACTGAATCGCGTTGATCTTCCCCTCCACGCCGCGACTACCGAACCCGCCGGGAACGAGAATGCCCTGAACGTCCTCAAAGAAGGGATCTAACCCGCCAGCGACCTCCAAATCCTCCGCCTCGAGCCATTTCAACATGACGGTGCACCCAACTGCCGTCGCAGCATGCTTAATCGCTTCTTTAATGCTCAAATACGAATCCTCTAATTCCGCATACTTCCCCACGATCGCGATAGTTATGCACGGCCCCTGCCTCGATTCTTTCAGCCGCGCCACCATCTCCTCCCATTTGTTATCTTCTACGGACTGCGTTAGTTGGAGCTTGCTCATGATGATCTCGGCTATACCTTCCCGCTCGAGCAGAAGTGGCACCTCATAGATGTCCTGCGCGTCTTGCGCGCTGATTACCGCGTTCTTTCGCACGTTACAGAACATCCCGATCTTCGCCTTCACCTCATCCTTCAGGGGTACTGTACACCGGCAGACAATGATGTCGGGCTGCAGCCCCAGCTCGCGCAGCGCCTTCACAGAATGCTGCGTCGGCTTCGTCTTCTGCTCGCAGAGCGCGGTATACGGCACCAGCGTCACGTGTACGAAGAGAAAGTCCTTCTCCTCCTCCTCGCCGTGCATCTGCCGCACCGCCTCGAGGAACGGCATGCTCTCGATGTCGCCGACCGTGCCGCCAATCTCCACCAAGCAGATCTCCGCACCACTCCCCGCCGCCACCGCCCGGATACGCGCCTTTATCTCGTTCGTGATGTGCGGAATGATCTGGACAGTTTGGCCGAGATATTCGCCCTTCCGCTCACGCTCAATCACCGCGTCATACACGACGCCTGTGGTTATGTTGTGCTCGCGGCCCAGCTCGACATCCATGAACCGCTCGTAATGGCCTAGATCGAGATCGACCTCCGTACCGTCACCGCAGACATACACCTCACCGTGCTGATACGGGTTCATCGTGCCTGCGTCGATATTGATGTACGGGTCGATCTTGATCGGGACGATAGTATAGCCGCGGTCCTTCAAGAGTCGCCCAATGGAGGCCATAGTGATGCCCTTCCCAAGCCCGCTCATCACGCCTCCGGTCACCACGATATACTTCATCCCTAGCCCCCCTTCTGCTCCACGTTTCTCAGATGCATAAAAAGGATGCACGCTTCTATGAACAACTTACCCTTGCGGTCGGTGATAAACCTTTTCGTTTCAGCTCACCGCCGAGCTACAGGTTGTAAAGCACGAGGAACAGGAAGAGCAATGCGGCGGTGAGCGCGCTAACGAAGAGACCTCCGGGCGAATCACTGAACAGGCCCACGTGCAGCATCAAGACGACCAGAACAAAGAAGATAATGGTGACGCAGGCGGAGATGACCAGTCGTGACAGGAACTCGCGCTCGTCAGCGGTTAACGAAATCTCCTTCTTTTCCGTGATCGTGGTATCCCGGATCTGCGGCTCCTCGCCCGTATGCTCCATACGCGCGCTAAGCTCCTCCGATTCGACAATCTCCACACCAAATGCTCGCTTGGACGCGCCGTAGCCCGAGCTTACAAAGATATCGCCCCGGGTGGACTCGTCAGTCACACCCGCGTAGCTCTTGGGCAGACGCACCATTGCCGCTACCTTCTCGGTCTCGATGACGTAGACCTTATCCTGCATGATCATGAGCTTGTCCCGAACCCGCGGGCTCAGTGAAAAGTGTACGTGTGTGGGTTCACCGCGATTGATCACGAGGAGCTCGAAGCTCGTCTCCTCGCCCGCCTTCAGGGGAATCCTCAGCACCTCATGCTCGAATTCAATTGAATTCAGGCTCTTTCTGCTCAAGTATATCTTCTGTTGTATGCGTTGTTCCGTGCTCCTTTCTCTTCCCATGCTCCCCTCTTTTCCACGCACGCACTCACTCACGCAGCGTCGAAAGCGGCTCGGTCAACGGCGTGCTCGTCAGTCAGGTTCGTCTGTCTTCCGACAGCAGGAGGTTCGGAATCCCATCCTCTATCGGATATCGCTCGTCGCAGTGCCGGCAATACAGACTTCCCGTCACTACCTCCCCCTTCTCGTCTTCCGCCTGAATGCTCAACTCCAACTCGCCCTTGCAGGCAGGACAGGCGAGGATCTCCATCAGCTCTTTCTTCATCGCGTATCGTTTTATCGTATCCCGCTCTTTTTTTGAGCCCGGGTCAAGTTAAAGGTAACGCCCTTTTTAACTGCTCGCGGGAAAAGAGAATGGGATGAAAAGCAGAAAGTTCGTGCCCGGGAGCCGCCTGGAGATCATTGGTATCCCGGGACTGCCGGAAATCACGGAAGGCGATGACCTTCCCCACCTCTTCCTTGATGCGGTGCAGGAGCAGCAGGTAGGCTTAGCGGATGGCGACGTCATCGTAATCACCTCAAAGATCGTCTCAAAGAGTGAGGGGCGCGTCGTTGACCTGGCCACGGTACGTGCGAGCAGCGAAGCGGAGCGAATAGCACGGGAAACGGAGAAGGATCCGCGGATCGTGCAACTCGTCCTTGAGGAGTCGAAGACCATCGAGCGATTGATGCGAAAACACCTCATTGTGGAGACGAAGTACGGCTTTGTCTGCGCTAACGCGGGCGTGGACGAGTCGAACGTCGAGGTGGGTAAGGCCGTGCTGCTTCCCGAAGATCCACAGGAGAGCGCGCGGCGGCTCCGTCGGGAGATAGAGGCGCAAAGCGGGAAAGCGATCACGGTCTTAATCGCGGATTCCTTCGGCCGTGCGTTTCGTGACGGTATTACGGGCATATGCGTCGGTGTCTCGGGTATTCCTGCTCTGGTGGATCGAAGGGGTGAGGAAGACCGATTCGGCAAGATCGCGCAGATAACGAAGGAAGCGATCGTCGATGAGATCTGTGCGGCGGCGAATCTGGTGATGGGCGAATTCCAGGAGGGCGTGCCCATTGCGATCGTCCGCGGATTAGTGGTGGAGCGGGCCGAACGAGATATTCACGAATTACTCTTCACCCATGAGGCAGACCTCTTCAGGTAAGCTGCTGGCTCGCAAAGCTTTTTCTGCGCTGCCGGAGAATAGTGATATAAAACTATGGCTAAGAAATTAGCAGTTCTTGATGAGAACAAGTGCATCGGCTGCATGGAGTGCATGTTCGCCTGCTCGCGGCGCGTAGGGCGCGGCGGTATGAACAAATCCGCGATCAACGTGCGTTCGGCGGGCGGCATAGAGCGCGGCTTCATGATCACGGTCTGCCGTGCGTGCAAGAACCCGCCATGCGCGAAGGTCTGCCCGACGGGCGCGTTACGGGAACGAGAAGGCGGCGGCATCATATTGGACGAGGATAAGTGTATCGGGTGCGGCAACTGCGTCGATGCCTGTATTCTGGGTGCGATCTTCTGGGACGGTGAGAAGAACAAGCCCATCGTGTGCAAATACTGTGGCAAATGCGCTGAGTATTGCGTGCATGACGTTATTGGCCTGGTGGATGTAGAGGAGGACTGAGGTGTAGCGAAAAATGCAAGCACAAGATCTGAATAAGGTGCTGTACATAAATCTGACGAAGAAGGACATTACAGTACGTGCGCGGCCGGAGCTGTTTACCACGTATCTGGGCGGCACGGGCGTCGGGATCAAGCTCTTGGAGGAGGAATGTCCACCCGGAACCGATCCGCTGGGCCCGGAGAATCCGATCATCTTCGCCGTGGGGCCGATCTCAGGAATGTACCCCTCTGCCTCGAAGACGGTCGCGATGTTCAAATCGCCGTTGACCGGGAATTTGGGGGAGAGTCACTGCGGCGGCAGAAGCGCGATCTCGATCAAGCTCGCGGGCTATGGTGCGATCGTCATCAAAGGCGCGAGCGACATCCCGCTCTATCTCGCGATCCACGGCGACGACGTCCACTTCCGGGATGCGTCGTCGATTTGGGGCATGGAGGCGTACGCCGTGGGCAGGATCTTACGGGAGGCCGAGCCGGGAAGCGGGCTCAGATCCATCATTCGGATCGGGCGAGCGGGCGAAGAGCTGGTGCGATACGCCTGCGTGGTTGCCGAGACCTACCGCCACTTCGGCCGGCTCGGGCTGGGCGCGGTGATGGGCTCAAAGAAGCTGAAAGCGCTCGTGGTATCCGCGGACAAAAGCGCTGAGATACCGAAGGAGAAGCTGAAAGCGTATCGAGAGATCTATGACGAGCTTCAAGAGGTCGTGGTGGAGACCGACGCGATGGAGAAGTATCATGATCTGGGCACGGCTGGGAAGATCTACGATCTGAACAAGATCGGCGGTATGGCGTATAAGAATTTAACATCAGCGCAAGCGCCCGATACGGTGGCGAGGGAGTTGTCTGGTGAGAATCTGGCGCTGAAGTACCTCTCACGACGCGTATCCTGTGCGCACTGCCCGGTGGGCTGTATCCATCTGGCTTCAGTCCGCGAGATGTACGAGCCCGGGTACTATTTTAAGACCGCTACGCTCTCCTATGATAATGAGACTATCTACGCGCTTGGTTTCATGCTCGGGATCGCGAAGGCGACGGAATACATGCGGCTGATCGATCTCGTAGATCGCGCGGGGATGGACGCGCTCAGCACGGGCGTGACGCTGGCTTGGGCGACCGAGGCGTACGAGAAGGGGCTCATCAGCGAGGAGCAGACCGGCGGTCTGAAGCTGGCATGGGGTGACGTCGAGACGTATTTAAAGGCGATCAATAGGATCGTCACCATGCCGAACGAGTTCTATCGTGACTTAGCGCAGGGCGTGGAGCACGCTTCGCGTGTGTATGGTGGCCAGGAGTTCGCGCTCGCCTTTGGTGGGAACGAGATGCCCGAGTATCATACCGGTATCGCGTGCTATATCAACAATCTCGCAGGTGCGCGGCACAGCCATCTCGACTCCGCGGGCTACGACCTTGACCAGAAGTTGCTGGGCAAGGAGTTCACGCTCGAGGAGGTGGTGGAGAAGCTGCTGAAGGAAGAGGAGTGGCGGCAGATACTCTCCAGCCTCGTGGTCTGCTTCTTCGCCCGAAAGGTCTACACGCCCGAGGTTATCCCGAAGGCGTTGGACGCGATTGGGATCGAAGGCTGGACGGCGGAGAAACTGGAAGCGCTCGGCAGAGAAATCCACCGTGCGAAGATGAACTTCAAGTTCAGAGAGGGCTTCGAGCTGGATAATATCCGTATACCAAAGCGGATCTTCGAGGTGCCGACACCGCATGGGCTCTTGAAGGAGGATGAGCTTCGAAAAGCACTTGCGCTCTATAAGCAGAAACTGCAAGCGGGGTCGTAATTTCGCACATCTTTAAAAGAGCAGGCTTCTTACAAGAGCATAGCAGACCGCATGGCCGAAGAAACAGAGAGAACTACAGCACTTGCGGTAAACGAGAAGAAAGTGCTGCTGGCGCTGGACAGCGAACGAGGTAGAGCATGGGACCAGAACGCCTTAGCGGCGGAAACGGGCCTCAACGAAGACGCCGCGATGCAAGCTGCGTTCATGCTGGCGCAAAAGGGGCTCTGCGAGATCAAAGGAATAAGAAAGCTTTTCCAGCATTTAACGGAGGAGGGCACGGAATATGCGGAAACAGGCCTGCCGGAGCGTCGCGGGCTTGAACTGTTACCGTCACCGCTACACGAGTTTAAACAATTGTTCAGGGATGAGAAGGAAGCAAACATATCAACGAATTGGTTGCTACGAAAGGGCTGGGCGCGATTCGAAGATAAAGACGGCGAGAAGGTTTTAGTACCAACTGGGAATACCCTCTGGGAATATAATGCTGACGAAGAGTTTTTGCGCATCCTCCATGATGTAGAGAAACTGGAAGAAAGTCTCCTGTTAAATCAAGTAAAGGAGAACGTTACGGGAATATCCGATAAATCGCTCAATCGTGTTTTAGGCGAGTTGATCAAGAAAAGGAACTTGTTAGTGTCCACCGTGCAAGTCGAAAGAACCATAGCAATAACTGAATCGGGCCACGAGCTCGTTGCTTGCGGTATTTCGATCGAGGAGGAGTTGGCGCAGCTCACGCCCGAGCTGTTACGAACCGGTGCATGGCGGGGGCGGACGTTCAAGACGTACGATGTGAATCTCCCGTCGAAGGAGGAATTCCCGGCGAAGATCCACCCGTATCAGCGGATTCTGGACATGATGCGGAGGATCTTCACGGAGATGGGGTTCACTGAGATCAAGGGTGATCTGATCCAGAGCGCGTTCTGGAACTTCGATGCGCTCTTCGTGCCACAGGACCATCCGGCACGTGAGATGCAGGACACCTTTTACCTGGGTGCGAAGCAGCCCCTGGACGTCGATGAGCGGATCATAACAAAGGTAAAGGAGATGCACGAGCACGGCGGCTCGTTGAATTCCACCGGCTGGGGCGGTGCATGGAAGAAGGAGTTAAGTGAGGAGCTGCTGCTGCGGACCCATACGACGGCGGTAACGTTGTGGTATTTAGCCTTGCATCCCGAGCCGCCGGTAAAGGTCTTCAGTATCGACCGCGTGTACCGTCGTGAGACGATCGATCCAACGCACCTGCCGGAATTCTTTCAGTTAGAGGGGATCGTGATGGACAGGGGCGTCTCGTTCAGAAATCTGCTGGGCTGCCTCGCAACGTTCTACCACAAGATGGGCTTTCCCTCGATACGGTTCCGGCCGGGCTATTTCCCCTACACTGAGCCCTCGGTTGAGGTGGAGGTGTACATGCCGGAGCATGGCTGGCTGGAGCTGGGCGGTGCGGGCGTCTTCAGAGAGGAGGTGACGAACCCCATCGGGGTGCGATACCCGGTCCTGGCATGGGGGCTAGGTATTGAGCGGCTCGCGATGCTGAGTCTCGGTCTGACGGACATTCGCGACCTCTATCGGTCGGATATCGACTGGCTGCGGAAGACGAAGATCACGCAGGGGTTACACATCTAACACAACCTGCGCGTGCCACTGCTCATTCTTCTTGACCTCCATCATGTTGTAGGTGACGGCCTTGATGATGATACCTGCCTCGTGCTGCTCGGGATCGAACTTCCCGCCGCGGCACGTGCCCGTAATGCTAAAGGTTGCCGTATCCACGGCGATCTTGAAGTCTGTCATAACCAGCAACTCAGCCTCAAACAGGAAGAGCAGTTCATCGAGCCAGTCGAACATCAAGCTGTACAGATCTTCTGCTTCCACTGTCACCGCTCGCTCTTCCGTTGCGGCGATGGCCGCAACGTCGGTCATGAAGCTGTACATGGCGAGCGCGGCGTTGGCGAAGAGCTCCTCCAGAGACGAGCCGAAGGCTTCGAAACCGACGTCCGAGGGGTGCTCGATGTACCGGTATCCGCGTTTTTCTTGCTTCATGTGCTTATTTCTTCGCGATGCTCACACTGAGCTACTAGTTCATTCCACCTGAAGTAATGAAAAGGTGTCTCTAACCCAGTGGGCCACATAACGAACTGAGAAGTCCTTCGTCCTGTTACCCCGAACTCGAACGGTTCGAATCCGAAGTATTTATATGTGTGCGCACTCTAGTAATCAGGTAAGAAATGACGGGCCTGTGGACGTTCGCCCCGGAGGGCGGAAGAGAGCGGGGCTTGCTTGCCCTGTTCATTCTGCACTCGCTCAGGCAACAGCCGAAATCCGGGTATGAACTGCTCAAGGAGATCGAGGCGAAGACGGAAGGGGTATGGGTGCCGAGCAAGGGTACGCTCTATCCGATCCTGAAACAGTTAGAGGCGGAGGGGCTCATAGAAGTAGCCGAAATAGGTAAGCGGTCAAAGCATATTTTTGCGCTCACCGAAAGCGGCGAAGAGACCTTACGTACCATAAAAGCGCACAAGAAGGAATTGCGCGAGAAACATCTGCAGTTTAAAAATCTGATGATCGAGATCTTTGGCGCAGAGC
>CAZFWT010000032.1:0-20440 GCA_964522635.1 uncultured Halobacteria archaeon
GAGGGGGCTCATAGCAGCTTCCGGGAGGAGGTGGCTATGAGCTCTACTCGACAAACCCTGGATTATTACAGGCGACTTAGCAAAAATGCCTATATTCGTTGCTTCTATAATGGTATCATCCTTACTATGCCCCACTAACCTCAAATAATCTTTGCCTGCGGGGATATTAACATCTTCCGTATAGGTGCCAGCGGCCACGTGGATGGTATCGCCGGGATCAGCAGCATCGACCGCCGCCTGAATAGTGGTATAGCAGGGCGAATTACCGCCGCAGGTGCCGTCGGGGTTGACATACCGAGTTGTCAGAGCTGCGCATGCAGATATCGTGCCGAAAAGGAAGATAACAGATAAAGTCGCTACCAATAGGATACTTCGTCTTTTCATCTCTTCTTCTTTTCACCTCCTAAGTTCTTCCGAACAAAGCAACGTTGCTTCGATTGCAACTATTTTAAGAGGGACAGCATAAAAGGCTTTCGATAAGGTTCTTGCCGTATACTCTGTAGTTCACACGCGCTTTGCACGCTTTTGATCGCGCTGCGGCACGAAGTACCGCTCGCCGGTTTGTACGTCCACGCCCTCGAGCCCCTCGCCCGGCACGATCTTCTCCACCGCTATTCGTTTGCCCGCGAGCTCAAGGACGTCGCCCTCGCTGTAACCTGGCAGCCGCACGAGAAAGGTCACCCGGTAGAGCTCCCGGCCGCCTCTGCGGCCGTACAGCTTCTTGCTCTCCGCGTACGTACCGCCCATGTGCTTTACGATCGCCTTCGCCATCCTGCGGCCGCATTCCGCGCTGCTCACGAACAGGTTCAGCCCCTCCTTCAAGAGCTGCTGCTTCGAGATGAACTCCTCTCTGCTCAACGCCGCATATGCGAGCGCTGCTGCCGCTTCCAGTTCATCCTCGGTCGGCGTCCGCCAATCAGCGCGGATCTGCACAATCGCGGCGTAATAGCCGCCCGCGATCCGGCTACACTGCACGCAGATCGCGCGCCGCAGTAACACGGTGAATTCGGCGCTCTCCTCCATTTCCAGCCCCTTTATCACTGCCTTCACTCGCAGGAACACGTGTGCGCTCCGCGCGCCTTCGTTATACTCTATGCGCAATTCTAAGAGTTCGACCGGGCACTCAGGACCATAGGTCTTGCTGATCGCTCTTCGTATGGCATCCTCGACCACAGTGTCGAGCTCCGTGCGCTCATTGCCCTTGAAGAAGCCGCCGCAATGTGGACACACGTTCACGCTCGCACGCACATCTTCCGCGATACGGTCTGGCTCCAGCAACCTGAGCCCAGCGCGGAAGCAGGATTCACAGAGGTTCTCAAAGAAGGTATCGGTCTCTTTACCGCATTTGGGGCAAAAAGACCGCCATCTCGATTTCACAGACTTCTCGTCGTGCTCGGTCATCGATCTTTCATTCCGGTGCGTTTAAAACTATGTGTGAATGCAGATCTGTGGTGCTGCTTGTGCACCTACAAAACTATAAAGGCGGCACTCTTAATCTTATCACCGTAAAGGAAGGGCCATGGACGAAGAGAGTGAGTACACAAACGTAGGACTCAAAGCGGGACTGGAGATTCACCAGCAGCTTGATACGCGGACAAAGCTCTTCTGCAACTGTCCCACGCAGCTGCGGGATAAGAAGGACGCGACGCTCACCTTTCTGCGGTACCTCCGTGCCTCGAAGAGCGAGATGGGCGAGGTGGACAAAGCGGCGCGCGAAGAGGCGAGCATCAGCCGGGCGTTCCTGTACAAAGGCTATGACAGCACCTGTTTGGTGGAGAACGACGAGGAGCCGCCGCGTGAATTGAATCAGGAGGCGGTTGATATCTCGTTAGAGGTCGCGCTGCTCCTGAACATGACGCCGGTGGATGCGATCCACACAATGCGGAAGATCGTGATCGACGGCTCGAACACCTGTGGCTTCCAGCGCACCGCGTTAATCGCGACCGATGGCTGGCTCGCGACCGCCGAAGCCGAAGGGACGGTGCGGGTCGATTCGCTCTGCCTGGAGGAGGATGCGGCGCAGAAGATCGAGACTGAGGGCACCGCCGTGGGCTATTCACTGGACCGCCTGGGCATTCCGCTTGTCGAGATCGGCACCGCGCCGGACATCAAGACGCCGGAGCAGGCGGTGCACGTCGCCGAGCAGCTGGGCATGATCCTCCGGTCCACGGGCAAGGTGAAACGCGGCCTGGGCACGATCCGTCAGGATATCAACATCTCCATCGCAGCTGGCGCGCGCGTGGAGATCAAGGGCGTGCAGGAGTTGCGCTTGATCGGCGAGATCGTGCGGCATGAAATTCAACGGCAGGTGAAGCTGCTGGAGCTGCGCGATGAGCTCATTAAGCGTGGTGCGCGGGTCGAGCACATGCTCCTTGATTTATCAGGCGTATTTGAGGGCACAGAGTCGCGGGTGATCAAGAACGCGGGCGGGCAGATCTTTGGTGTCTGTCTGCGCGGCTTTGCCGGCGCGCTGGGCACTGAGCTCCAACCGGGGCGGCGTTTTGGCACGGAATTAGCGGATTTCGCACGGAAGTATGGCGCGGGCCTGATGCACACTGATGAGCTGCCCGCGTATGGCATTACAGAAGCTGAAGTAGCCGCACTGCGGCTGGCGTTCGACGCCTCCGATGAGGACTGCGTGGTGCTCGTTGCGGCACCGGAGGTGCGTGCGGAGCAGGCGCTGCGGGCCGTGCTACAGCGGGCCGAGGTCGCGCTGCGAGCGATACCGCTGGAGACGAGACGCGCACTGCCGAACGGCACCAGCGCGTATATGCGACCGCTTCCGGGCGCTGCGCGGATGTACCCGGAGACGGACGTGCCGCCGGTAACACTCGATCCTGAGCGGCTGCGGTTCATCGCCACGCATCTGCCCGAGACCTTTGAGCATCGCAGGACGCGCTATATGGCAACCTTTGGCTTGAACTTGAACGATGAGCTCGCCGATAAGATCGCACGCAGCATGCAGTTCCAGCTCTTCGAGCAGATCATGGCCGTATACCAGCAGGTGCCCGTGACCCTCGTGGTCAGAACGCTCACGGATACACTTACCGAGCTGACGCAGGCGGGGGTGAATGTGGTGTCGCTGGAGGATCAGCATTTCATGGCGATCTTCAAATCGCTCGCGGAGGACGCATTCGCGAAAGAGGCCGTACCAGAGCTCGTGAAATTTATCGCCGGCGAGCCTGACACGAGTGTTGAGCAGGCGATCGAAGCGCTCGGACTGAGCACCAGTACCGCGGAGGTCGAAAAGGTAATCGCGGAGATCGTGACCGCGAAGCGGGACTTCATCCAGGAGAAGGGCGAACGCGCCGTGGGGCCGCTGATGGGCGTGGTGATGCAGGAGCTCAGGGGCAAGGTGGACGGCCGGACGCTGAACAAGCTGCTGACGGCGAAGGTGAAAGAAGTCCTGGAGCGTGGTTGACTGTGCTGTCTGCGCTTCTCTGGTATTGGTTTGCGCGCTCTTGATCCATCTCAACGGCGCGGCCCGCTCTTCATTCAGGCTAACTAACGGATAAGGAAGGATACTTAAGAGCGCACCGATATTGAGAAATGGGATTTAGTTTAGTTTAGTCCCTGGCGACCAGGGACTTCGAGCAGGTAGGTGGTATGAGCGAAGAGGTAGCAATCGAGACTAAAGAGCTGTACCGGGGCAAGGTCGTGCAATTGCAATTGACGACCGTCTCGTTACCGGACGGCCGTCGCAAGACGCGTGAGATCCTCGTGCACCCTGGTGCCGCTGCTGTTGTCCCCCTGATGGATGACAGGATCATGCTGATAGAGCAGTATCGCGCTGCTGTCGGCCGCAAGACGCTGGAGATACCCGCGGGTACGCTCGAGGTGGGCGAATCGCCGGAGGCCTGTGCTCAGCGTGAGCTTCTTGAGGAGACCGGCTTTCAGGCTGAGTCCTGGTCGCACGTGACTGCGTACTACCCCTCGCCCGGATACACGACCGAGATCATTCACATCTTCCGAGCGAGCGGATTGCGGAACGTACGTGAGGTCGAGCCCGAATTCCCGCTCCAGTTCATGACGGTGAACGAGGTACGGGATAGGATCCGAACGGGCGCGATAATGGATAGCAAGACGATAATAGGAGTGCTCCTGGCACCATGACCCTTAAGATCTGCGTCTTGCGCATAGAAGGCACGAACTGTGAGTATGAGACGTATCTCTCGTTTATTCGACTCGGCGCGGCCGCAGAGATTGTGCATCTGAAGCAGCTGATCGGCGCGGTGCAGTCGCGCGACCAGCGGCAGTTGCATGATTATGGTGCGTTGGTGATTCCCGGCGGCTTCTCGTCCGGCGATTACATCCGTGCCGGTGCGATCCTGGCGGCGCGTATAAAAGGCGCATTAGGCGCGGAGATCAAGGAGTTCATTGCAGCGGATAAGCCCATTCTGGGCATCTGTAACGGTTTCCAGGTGCTTGTGGAGATGGGGCTGCTGCCCGGGTTCGGCGCGCCCGGAGAAGAGGCCGTGCAGCAAGCAGCACTGACGACCAACGATTCCGGACGGTTCGAGTGCCGGCCGACCTTGATCAAGCATGAGAACAGCGGTAGCTGCGTCTTCACGCAGGGCATCGAAAGAGGTTGTATCCTGAAGATACCGTGCGCGCACGCGGAGGGCAAATTCTTCATTGATGAGCACCGGCGTGCGGAATACCTGCAGCGTCTCGAAGAGAACGATCAGATCGTCTTCCGCTATGTCGATCCTGCGGGAGACTACGCCGGCTATCCCTGGAACCCGAACGGCTCGCTCGCGAATATCGCGGGTATCTGTAACCCGTCAGGAACGATTCTGGGCTTGATGCCACATCCTGAACGAGCTTTTTACGCTTTTATGGACGCGGAATGGCCTCGAGTCGCGCAGGCGCGAACTACCATCGCGATCGCGGAAGGAAGCGCGCAGGCCTACGGAGACGGTCAGCAGCTCTTTGCTTCGGTCTTGAAGTACCTCCGGAGCAGATGAATTGAGAACGGAAGGTTTTTATTTCTGTAGCGCTTATCAGATTAGAAGCGACACTATACTTAACGTAAGGAGCGTGAGCAGAACTGGCGAAGAAAAGAATTAAAGATAAGTGGAAAGCGAAGGAGTGGTACTCGGTGCTCGCACCGAAGATGTTCGGAGACGTTATAGCAGGGGATACGATCGCCGACGAGCCTGCCAAGCTGATCGGCCGCCGGATCGAGATGACGGTCGACGAGCTCACGGGGCGGCTGATAAAGAACTCCAACTTGAAATTACTGCTCGAGGTCGAGGAGGTTGATCATTCTAATGCGTATACGCGGTTCATCGGCCATCGAATCGATAACGATTATCTCCGCAGTTTAGCGCGGAAGCGGAGCTCAAAGATCGATTCCAACATCGAGGTGGTGACGAAGGACAGCGAGAACCTGCGGATTAAATCCTCCTGCTTCACCTTGAAGAAGGCGAGTGAAGCGCAGAAGAAGGAGATCCGGAAGATCATGGAGGACGTGATCAAGAACAGAGCGGCAAGTTTGGAGCTCAACAAGTATCTGCAGGAGATCATCCTCGGGAAACTCTCCTCGGACATCTATAAAGTGGCCAAGAAGATTTATCCCGTGCGACGGGTAGAGATCACAAAGACCGAGAGGGAACTTGCTCCGCTTCGCGCCATAGAATCGTAGGCGTACAATGAAGCTGAAATTCCTCGGCGGGTGTAACGAGATCGGACGTTCAGCCATCCTGGTGGATGACAAGATCCTCATGGATTACGGGCTGCGGCCCTCAGACCCGCCGGAGATACCGCTCTCGAGCAGCTCTATCTCACCCCGGACCGTCATTCTCTCCCATGCGCATCTCGACCACTCAGGTATGGTGCCCAGCTTGATGAACCGGGGGCGGCGACCGGAGGTCTTCATGACGCCGGTCACCCGGGATTTGACCCAGCTCATGGCTCGGGATACCATAAAGGTGGGGAAGGAGCAGGGCTTTGTCTTCTTCGGTGAAGAGGATATCCAGCAACTGGACGAGCACACGCACATCGTGGCCTATGGCGCGCGTCGTCCGTTAAACGGCTCTGATTATGAGTTTGAACTGTACAACGCCGGGCATATACCGGGGAGCTCGGCCGTGTACCTGCGCAAAGCGAGCGAGGACATCAGCCTCTTTTATACGGGCGATATAAAAATGGGGCCCAGCCGGTTGATGGAGTGCGCGTATCCCACTGCCTTCCCGCGTGCCGATATCCTGCTTATCGAGAGCACCTATTACGACCGGGATCATCGTGACCGGAAGGAGCTCGAGCGTGCATTCATTGATTCGATCTGTGAGACTTTGAGCGCCGGCGGCAATGCGATTGTGCCCTGCTTCGCGGTCGGTCGTACCCAGGAGATCGTGATGATCCTCCATTCCTACGGCCTGACGCCGTACATCGATGGTATGGGGCTCAGCGTCTTCAAGCTCTTCAAGAACCATCCGTCGTTCGTGAAGGACGCGGACGCGCTGAATAACGCGTTTGCCGATGCACAGTTCGTGAACACGCGACGGCGGAAGAAAGCCATCGCCGAGCCCTCGATCATTGTGACGACCGCGGGAATGCTCAACGGCGGACCTGTGCTCTACTATCTGAAGAAGATCCACGATGATCCCCGGAGCAAGGTGCTGCTCACCGGCTATCAGATCGAGGGCACCAACGGGCGGCGCTTGCTGGATGAAGGCTGCGTCGAGACAGATGGTGAGATGGTGAAGGTAACCGCGGGGGTCGAGCAGTACGATTTCTCCGCACATGCAGGCGATACGGAGCTGAAGAAGCTGGTCTCACGCTTCTGCAGGAACGGCACGGAAGTGGTCTTCACGGTCCACGGTGAGCACACCGAAGAGTTTGCTGCGTGGGCGCGCGAGAACTACAACTGCGAGGCAATCTCACCGCAGAACGGTGAAGAATTTATCATTGAGTGAGGGGTACCGTACAGTACGAAAGAAAAGAACAGATTATGCGCCGGTAGTGTAGCCTGGTATCACATAGGCTTGCCAAGCCTATTACTCGGGTTCAAATCCCGACCGGCGCATATTTTATTCGCATAACTACTAATTACATACCAGAAAAATCCGCTTCCGCCGCGCCATCGCCTTCCGCGCGCGGCGATTACGGCGAAGAAGAAGATTCGGGTCGGGGCCTTCCACACAGCTTTCCGTTTCACCTTCGCTTCCGGTTTCACCACATCGATAAACTTAGGATTTAGATGGGTTTACGAATTTTGGCAATTCTAATATAAGCTTTCCCTTCGTGGTTTTCAATTATCTTTACAGCATCAGTACTGGATAGAGTATGAATACACGCGTGATGTACAGTTAATATAAGATCCTGAAAGTTTTGATTCTTTTCCATGTTTTCAATAGTTAAACCAATTTTTTTACATTTTGAAGCAGAAAGATGTCGCGCATGTGATAAAGTTAACGCATGATCTCCAAGATCTTTTATGATTTTATCAGCTTTAGCAGCTTTATTTCTTTTATTTTTAAGCATGCCGGTCATTAACCAATTTTTTACCATTATTTCAGACCATGCAATAGCTTTCTGACACTCACCTATTAAAGTCGGATCATACTTGGCTATGATGGGTTGCCAAAGAGGTATCTTTAACTTATCTTTTTTACACTCTAGGTATGCCTGTTTAAACTCTTCTATAACCCCATGAGCGGGAAGCCCTTTAAATTGTGGATCAATGGGCCCTAAGCTTGATTGTTTTCCCATTACGATGCTCCTACAAGCGCAAGAAATCATAGTGCCCGCGGACATAGCCAACTGTGGTACAATAGCTCTTATATCGGTTCCAAACATTTGTCGCAGATACTCAACAATAGATTCAGTTGCAGCTGTTTCTCCCCCAGGAGTGTGTAAAATTAAATCCAAACCCTTACTACGGTCTAGCCCATGAATTGTAGTCATAAAACCGATCTTGTCGTCATCAGTGATATGAAGTCCTTCGATATTTTGCTTTTGCAGCCAACCAGAATAATATATAATCACATTACGCTCAGTAAGATCGTGCAGCTGCCGGAGATATTTACGACGAATGGCATCCTGTGCACTGACAGCCGCTTTTAGCTCAGTTAATAAATCATTCCAATCTGGCATCCTTCTTTTTTTCCTCTGAAGAATTATCTAAAATCACAAATTGGATAACTTTTTCTTCGATTTTTGGTTGAACTAATCCTTGGGATAAAATTTTCTCCCTTTCGCTTTTACTCAACAAATTGAGAGTTTTGAAAACACTAAATATCTCCTTTTCCTCTAATTTTTGTTCGTTCATATTGCCTTGGCTTCTTTTTATCTATACTCAAGAAAGGGTTATATATAACTTTCGTTTTCACACTTCGCTTTCGTTCCAGCTTCTTCTCACCGTATCCTAGCTTTTCGGTTCCGTGAATTTTGAGATTACAAATGCTAGAGCCCCTTCTTCAGCACCGCCTTCACATCCGCGACCTTATCAGTCACCGTATACACCCTCAGCGCCGTTCCTCTCTGCTCCAGTTCTAGCAGAATGAGGATTCCGTAGTTGCTCTTCACGAATCCGCGCTCCTTTAACTTAAGGAGATGATACGCAACGAGCCCTCTCTTTACATCTAGGGCTCGGCTTATCCAGTCGATGTGCATCGGCTTCCCCGTAAGCAGCTCCACGATCCTGTACCGGATAGGGTGCATCAATACGTGCGCATCTTCCAGGAGCTTTGCATCCATCGGCTCTTCTTTCGGATGACCTCAGTAGTGTGAAAATACTTAGCGCCATATAATACTTTCGGTGCACGGCGCCTTCTTCGGCGGTTCGCCGTCGTCATCGGAAGAAGTTGATTATGGTGAATGAGGTGCTTCGGATTGGGCGTCGGCGTATAAATTTGACAGAGGCAAATAAAGGATAACCTTATATAACTAGTAGGATGATAGCGATATACGGGGGGTCTGTCGTCCTAAATAGGTGGTAAATATGAGTATTAGCTTGACGCAAATCTTGAACCTCGTAGGCTCGTTAAAGGATGACGGAGATGCGAAGGAACGGTTCAGAAGTTACCTTAGAGACAACGTCAGGGAAGTGGGTCAGCTACGGGACTATATCTATGAATGCCTAAGAAGTTCGGGCGATCAATATAACCGCGCTCTGCAGGATTTGGTGAATCATCTCGCTACTTTTCTCGGCTTTGATTCTGTTTTCGGTAGATACCACGGAATAACGGGAGCAATCGGATTTGACGGGCTATGGAAATCGCCAACCGGTTTTTTTATCGTTGCTGAAGTCAAAACGACTGAAGCATACGCCATCAAGACCGCTCCGCTCCTTGGGTACATAGATGCTTTGATTTCCGATAATGAGATACCAGATCGTGAACCTGCGTTGGGTCTTTACGTCGTAGGACGTCCTGACGCAGATCTAAGACAACTGGAGCATGCAATCACCGCTCAAAAATTAACTCATCAGCTCCGTACAATATCTGTCGAATCCCTTCTATCGCTCGCCGACCTGTATAACGAGTATGATGTTAGCCACGAAGATGTTCTTGCAGTGCTAAAACCTTCCTTAGCGAATGTGGATCCTGTTGTTGATATGATGGCACGGCTCGTTGCTCAGCCCCCGCCACCGTCTGATGAAGAAAAAATACCACCCGAAGAAGTAACTCCTGCGGAAAGGCAACATTGGCTTACACCGGTTAGAAGTGATGAAGAGCAAACCGCCGATGAAGTTATCGAAAGCCTTGTGAAAGAAGAGCATATTTATGCATTTGGCGAGCGGACGCCTGGTCGCCGACATATAAAACCAGGCGATCTTATCTGCTTCTATTCATCAGGCAAAGGAGTCGTCGCTCATGCTCAGATTGCTTCGGTGCCCGAGTACAAGGTGCAACCCAAGGTTCACCATCTGGACCGCTATCCATGGGTATTTCGTGTTAAAGATGCGCATCTCTACTTAGATGACCCCGTTATCATAGACGCCTCACTAAGGAGCCAATTAGATGCGTTTTCGGGTCGAGAGGACAAAGCATGGGCTTGGTTTGTTCAAGCAACGCGAAGGGTAAGCGAACATGATTTTAAGGTGTTAACCCGCTTTACGAATCATCCATAACGCGCTTTTAGCGATCACAAGGAAATGAATGCCAATAAAGAAGCAGCTAAACAAGAGATAGCGAAACTCGTCGAGCGGTTCACGTTGAATCTAGACGCATATAAGAGATCAACGTACAATGAGGCGCAGGCAAGACGTGAATTTATTGATCCTCTCTTTGAAGCTCTCGGCTGGGACATAAATAATAAACAAGGCTACGCGGAACAATACAAAGAAGTCATCCACGAGGATGCTATAAAAGTAGGGGGCTCGTCGAAAGCACCAGATTATTGCTTTCGGATCGGCGGTCAAAGGAAGTTCTTCGTGGAAGCCAAGAAACCCGCTGTCAATATAAAAGAAGAGGTGAGCCCTTCTTATCAGCTTAGACGGTATGCTTGGAGTGCGAAACTGCCGTTGTCTATTTTGACTGATTTTGAAGAGTTGTCCGTTTTTGACTGCCAAATCAAACCAAATCCGAATGACAAAGCAGATGTAGCTAGAATATTATACATACCATTTACCCAGTATTTGGATCGATTTGATGAGATTTATGATGTATTTTCAAAAGAGGCAATTCTCAAGGGAAGTTTCGACCGTTACGCACAATCAACGAAAGGAAAAAAGGGTACCGCAGAAGTAGACAGCGAGTTCCTGAAGGAGATAGAAAACTGGCGTGAGCTGCTAGCAAAGAATATCGCACTTCGCAACCCTGATTTGTCCATTTACGAACTAAACTACGCAGTGCAGAAGATAATAGACCGGATTATATTTATGCGAATATGCGAGGATAGAGGTATAGAACCATATGAACGATTAGGTGCACAGGCAGAAGGCAGTGATGTGTACAAACATATATTGAACCAATTTAGACTGGCAGAATCAAAATATAATAGTGGCATATTTGATTTTGAAAATGATAAAATTACACCAATATTGAAAATCGATGATAGAGTCTTGAAGATGATTATTCAAAGTCTGTACTATCCAAAGTCGCCCTACGAATTTTCAGTGCTCGGCGTTGAAATTCTAGGGAACGTATACGAGCAATTCTTAGGCAAGGTTATCAGGCTGACAGCAGGACATCAGGCAAAAGTAGAGACCAAGCCAGAAGTGAAGAAGGCCGGTGGTGTGTATTACACGCCACAGTATATTGTTGAGTATATTGTTAATAACACCGTCGGTAAACTGATAGCAGGAAAGACACCGGATGAGATTGCTGATATAAAGATTCTCGACCCCGCTTGCGGCTCGGGGAGCTTCCTTCTCGGTGCCTATACATATTTGCTGAAGTACCATTTGGATTGGTACACCAGTCACCAGCCGAAAAAGCACAAACATGCGATGTTTCAGGTTCGCGAGAACGAGTGGTACCTGACAACAGCGGAGAAGAAGCGTATTCTACTGAATAATATATTCGGTGTGGACATAGACCCTCAGGCAGTGGAAGTTACGAAACTGAGTTTGCTGCTGAAGGTGCTTGAGCACGAAAGCAGAGAGAGTATAGATCAGCAAGTAAAATTAGGATTAGAAGGCGTACTGCCAAACCTTGATGATAATATCAAGTGTGGTAATTCACTTATCGGACCAGATTTTTACGATAAACAGCAAACGACACTTTTTAATGAGGACGAAATAAGGAAAATTAACGTATTTAATTGGAATGATGATGTAAAAGGATTTGGTAAGATTATGAAACGCGGTGGATTTAATTGCGTTATTGGCAATCCCCCTTATGTTATGTTTGCAGAGTTACCAGGTGTGACATATCTCCTCGAGAAATATACTCAATCTTTTGGGAAGCCTGATTTGTATAGGTTCTTTATAGAAAAATCTTATTATTTACTAAATAACAATGGCCTATTTGCATTTATTCTGCCTAATACTTTGCTGACCATTCCGGCGGCCAAACTGCTCCGAGAATTTCTGTTAAAAAATACAAACATCGTAAAGATTTGTAATTTCTGGGGGCAGGTTTTTCGGAATGTTGATACTAACAATATTATCCTAATATACGAAAAAAAAGAGCCCAGCGATTCAGTTCAGATTTTGGATGACCGAGCACTACAACCAAGCGGTGAGACACTATTAAAAGCAGAAATCGAATCTAACTTCATCTCCAAAAAGGATTGGTTGGATGATGAGACATTTAAATTTTCCATTTTCGTTAGTTCAGAGATTTTACCTATATTAAAGCGGATAGGTGATTGTTCTTTACCGTTTCACAATTTCGCTAAATATACCCTGGGGATGCAAGTTTACCATAACACTATGCACACATCAGAACAAATTAACAATAGGGTATATCACAGCAATGAAAAGAGAGACCAATCTTATTTCCCTGAATCGAGAGGGACAAATATCAAGCGTTATAATTTTGAAAATGTTTTCAAGGAGTATGTCGCCTATGGTAGCTGGTGTTATAATAAACCAGAATGGGAATACTTTTCGGCACCTCGCATTGTAATGAGGGAGATTCCTGCCCAAACACTTATTTGTGCATATACGGACTCTATACACTGTTCAAATAAGGCGACAATTATTGTTATTCCGAAGGAAAACACAAACATCTACTATCTTTTAGGGATTCTTAACTCGAAATTGATGGGATTCTATATAAAAAATGCAGGTGAAAAGAGTAAACAGAGATTATTCCCTCGTATATCGCTGACAATGGTAAGAAACCTTCCAATAAGACCCATTGATCAAAGAATATCTTCAGAAAAATCACAGCACGATAAACTCATTTCTTTGGTCGAGGATATGATTAATTTACAGAAGAAATATTACGAAGTAAAGATGGAACGCGACAAAGAACTTTACGAGAGGCAAATAATGATCGTTGATGCGCAGATCGATAAGCTAGTTTATGAGTTGTACGGACTAACAGAGGAAGAGATAGCACTAGTTGAGAAATCGTAATAAATGGTATAGACGGTCTAAATACGTCCTTCTCTTTCCTTCCGTCACATCTTTACCTTTAACCTCATTTTGCCAGCACCTTTCAGGCGGCGGAAGAGAAGTAAGAGTAGTTGATCACAGCCATCCAGCGATCCAACGCGTCATCGCTTTCTTATCCTCGTCGATGAAAGGCAAATTGATGTAGTGCTGCAGCGATGTGAGCGTGGAGTGACCCTGCGATAAGTAAACCAGGTTTGTCGCTTCGGGGAAATAGAAGATAAGCCAGCTTTCGAGAGTCTTCCGCGTACTCCGCGCTGAGATACCTATGGGATCGAGCCCACCCTTCTTCGCCCACAATTTTAACGATTCGTCAAAAACCTGCACCGTCGGCAGCTTCTTCTTACTCTCCAAGAAGTAGGGCATGATCGCTTTAGCCAAAGACGAGAGCCTTATCCACCTTTCCGCCTGCTTCCTTTTCATCTTGAGTTGCGCTTCTGAGGGCAGGTGTATGAAATTGCCATCGAACCACCCCGGATTCCGCTGAATCCTGCGGCACTCCTCATATCGCGCACCAAGAAGAAGGCAGCCGTCTAGAAGCGTTCTTTTTTCGGTCTTATCCGCGCCAGCTCTCAGAGCTTCATATTCAGACGGGCGAAGAATCCGCGTCTTGATCTTCTTACCCTTCAGAATCGGAACATTGGTGACCATAACTACCCTTATGTTTTTATTTTATTTATGGGTTAATGATGTAGTCAGGGCAATTGAAACACTTATCACGCTCGATCTAAGGCATAGACGCTACACTATCCCTTACGTTTATGTATAAAACTTCAGTACGATATTAGATGTCCTTTAAGAGCGCGATTACCATAAGTAAAGAATAATCAACTAAAGGGGTAGAAGAAAACGTTTAAATTGAGCCTTGTATTTAGGGTAATATAAAGGTAGACATCTATCCTATTAAATATGGCAGTATTCAACCCGTATCCAGGACTAGGAGAAGAGGAGCGTCGAGAGCTTTGGGCACAGCAGATTGCTGGTAACGTACTGCTTTATGAAATCTTCATGCGACTTTACCTCTGTAAGAAACCCATCAGGATTGACTTGTTGACGACTATGATTTGGCGAGAGCATACCCTTCGCTTCAAGCGAAGTACCGTACGGCACAGAATCATGGATCTCTGCTACTACGATCACCTCATACAGAAATTTAAACGAGGAAAATTCAGCTACGTACAACTAAACGCTGAGGGTCTGAGATTAGTTGCGATCATGATGAAGTTGATGAAAATTTCCAAGATGAGTCTCTCTCACCCCCTCGTCCTGTAATGTAGAGTAAAAAATAGGGATTAGCGGCCCGGGCGCTCACACGGCCGCTAAATCAGATGGCGCTAGGGGCAGGTGCGGTCAAGAGCAGTTTAAGAGCTAGCCGCGGGTCGCGCTGTTGTTCATGTCGGGCACCAGCACGAAACCAATGAACCAAACGTCGCTCGATTGTGCCGCGGTACTCGTGCCTTTCGGATAAAACACGAGTTTCAACGTCTCACCGGGGCCGTAGAAGATCGCGTCGTCGCGAACACCCATTTTGTCTCGCATGTTGTAGATGTTCTGCAGGGACCAGTTGTGAATTTTTGCATTGCCGCGATAGACGTCCACTTCCCGGAGATAGGTATCATTTACGTAAAAGCCGCCGATTACGAGCGAGCAGTTCTCTTTTAAATCGCGCTGCAGTGTATACGTGCTCTCACTCGCGGCGACGGTGATGACCTGAGCGGTCAGCCCCATGTCTTCAGGCTGAATTTCTCGGATGTTCATCACGCCTTGTACACCGCGTTCCGACGCGAATTTCAGGAGCTCCGATTGCATCTGTGCCATCAACTTCTGACCTTGCTTAGAGTCCAAATTGTAGTACATTTGTCTTCATCCCCCTATGTTGCCAAGCTCCTTACGGAAATCCCACCGTTCGTTGCCGCTGGCTCGATCTTCAGCCCTTTTGTTGCTGTTGCGGTTGCCTGCATCGTGGGAACTCTGGTCTGCGTTGGGATCTGTGGTGGAACTCTTGTCGGTACACGCTGCGGTGCCGTGGTCTCTACTGGATTCATACCAGAGTACACACCGCCGGCCAGAGCGGTAAGTCCATAGCCCGTGAGTGCCGCGGCGACCGGTCTCGATTTGATCCCGATGCCCTTTAGGTAGCCTACGGCACCAAGGCCAGCGGCAACGATACCGACGCCGAGATTGACGCACGCTGACGGCTGGCCCCAATTCTCATAGTCTCCGCCTTTGCCAAACAGAGGTTCACCGGGTTTGTCCATGTAACTTCGTAACGCCCAAACTTGTGCTCCACCAATAGCAACGCCCACTACAGCGCCGCCGATCGCTTTACCGGACGGCGTTGCCGAAACAGATTCAGTCTTGTTCATGTGGATCGATTATGCAGAGTCCTTCAAAAACTTTTGCATAGTGTAGAGTTTTATAGGTATCTTTGCCCCCTAAAACGGTACTTTTTCTATAATCTAACCCTGGGCAGCAACAATTTTATCTTAAGACGTACCGCATAGCGGACAAATTCCGCTTTTGATTGAAATGAGCCAGTTGAGACAGCAGCTTCAGCCTCTTCATTTAGCCGAGGTGACAAACGGATTGTCCACTCCACTTCCTCATTATTCACTGGTATGAAATTTGATCCATCGTTCAAAGTATGGCTGAGCCGCCGGACAGAGGAGCGCACAAACTCAGCTTGAGTGGTGTAAGAACCTTTATCAGCCGCCTGCTTGGTTAGTGCGTCAAACCTTTTAGGCACCTTCACCTTGATCACTACATCGGCCTTCTGCCTTTTTTTTATCACGATCGCTCGGCCTTGCCGTTGTTTAATCACGCTCATCTTTGCATCGACTCCAAAACGGGAAAGCCGATAAACTCGGATTCCGCTAATATTTTGCTCCGCCTCAAGCTTTGCTCTGTCTTATCCGTTTTTGTTAACGCTATGGTCGCTTTCCGTGCGAGCGATAAAACGATAATGTGCGCGCCCTTAATCTGTCTGTAGGTTACATGCACACCGACTCGCTCCATCTCATCCTTGCAACGCTTCAATTTTACCGCTAAGATCCGGGGCAAATTTACGGACGTATTGAGCGCCTTAGCTAGGTCATACGCAGTGCCCTGCCACCTGTGCCCGTCCTGCCCTTTGAGGTGTTCCGTTATTCGCGTGCCCAGCGTTTTTTCGGGTTCCGCGCCAGATAGGGTAATGAAGCTCCGCCCCCGATCTTTGCCGTCCAATCGCATATAAACGCCGCCAAATAGCCTTTGTGCCCATTGCTCTAGGCGATTCTTGAGGGCGCCATTGATCGTGCGCTGTTGATCGCTCATGGAGCACGCTCCTCTTGTTTCTCTTTAGCTTCCTTTGTTTGCATCTCTTGATATTTGCAGCAATAGGGATAATGTGCGGCTAGCTTCTCACTGGACGGGAACGGGGCACCACATCCAGAGCAAACGTATTCTATGCCTTCCGTGCCAGTATGTGGTATTTCTTTAAGATCGCGCCCGGAAGTGTTACGATTGCTATTATCTAGGATACTCTCTTCTTTTACCTCTTCTTCTGCGGAAATATTATATAGACTGCTCTCGTTGCCTTGTTTCGGTGTTGAAGCCTCTGTATTACGCGGCGCGTGACAACGCTTAGGTTGCGTAATAACTTCATCAATCTCCTCGCTCATGCCTTCGTTGCCATCGAAGCTTGTATCTTCAGCGACATCACGCGGCGGAGTATACAATCTCTCTATTTCGTTATCTGACTGCTCTACGCGCCCCGTTTTATTATTACACAGAAGCCCAGATGCGCAATACTCGTTAAAAAAGTTCTCTACTTCTTGCTCGCCAATCTTGTCCAGTTTAGCCTCTTCCTTAAGGATAGTTTTAATCACGTTCTTTACTTCTTCCTCGTACCCATCTTCTTGTAATGTTATGATTTTTGGTTCGCCTTTACCGCCATCAACCCGCCAGTTGATATATGGTTGCCCTCGACCTTTTTGTAGTTTTCTCCGATCGGTATATCCCATTTCATAAAGATGCTTGAGTTTATCGCCTACAGTTCTCGGTGGTATCCCCAATTCATTAGCTATATTCGTTGTTGTTGGCCCGTCCTGAATCTCTTCATCTATAAAGATCGGATCAAATACTGGAAGAAAATTTAAAATCTGTTCCGCGATCGCGTCTATTTTATTCTCTCTTACATTCCCATACCAAAGCTTGCTTACCTTTTCTAAATCTTCCGGTGTCGCCAATATCACGCTTCCGATTCGCACACGGTTAGGATAATTCAGTAACGCGTGGCACTTAACGAGCGTGATAAATGCTTTTATTTCTGTCTTATCAGAAAGCCGCAACGCTCCAAACTCAAATCGGTAAGGAATCACTACATTAACGTTCTCGCTCATCACTTTTTGATAAATCTGTTTTGCTATCTCTATCTCTCGGTCCACCTCTTTTCTCGTTAATGCAGGTATAAGCCGTGCATCGTCCTGGATCATATCGCACGCCGCTTTTAACGCTTCCTCGGATTCATCGGGATTAACGATTAAATACCGCCGTAACATCTGCCCCTGTTGATCCGCTAAACTTTGAACGGTTGTAGCTATAACCTGAATCTCCTCTGGCACAATCAGCTCCTTGAACTTGCGGTGGTCGTCGACAGTAATATGCTTTAATGCCTCTCTCCCATCGGTTCCTAGTGCTTTCAATAAAAGAATCATATCAGAAGCAACTTCGTCAAAGAATAACGTTCTCCCTGATAGATTCAATCCGCCATCTCCAGCGTAGAAGATAGCTTTCGGACTTGCACTATCAAACTCTTCTTTATGTGCTTCAGGGATCGTTTTTAAAACGCTCCGTGACAGGTTGCTCTTTCCTGATCCCGGTTGCCCTACGAGTAGCCAATGCACTTTATAAGGCTGATAGATTCCTAACGTGCTCAGCCATATGAGCTGCACCAGCTCCGTATCGCCTCTATGAAATTTTCCGATCGTGCTTGCTACAAACTCCAGCGCCTTTCCCTGATCAGCCAGCTCCACTGCTTTCGCTGCGTATTCTTTTGTCGTGGTTGCAAATCCTAGCTGCTTTTCTAGGCTTACTGTTGTCTGCTCGGTATCGATCTCCATCTTATTCCACTCCGATCCGCTGTCGCTTGTATTCGTCTTCCAGAAACTCTAGCAGCCGTATCCTAGTGCTTTCGTTGGCCACAAACGGCCTCAATCGTTCATATTTCTTCCCTAATTCATCTAAATTCAAAAACCCATATAAGCCGCCAATGTCCTTGAGCGCGCAATAATCCTTAAATATCGCGTCGGGATCGTCTGAAACGTGCAATAGCTTGAGCATCCCTTTAAACGTCTTGGTTACTCTGATCTTTCGGTCTCTGTTTACCGCCCACCACTGCTTAGTCAGATCCCAGCGATATTCTTTCTCAAATGCTGCTAATAACGTCTCCTTATCCGATGCGGTTACTATTTCCGTGCTTATCTCCGGGAAAGTACCGCTCAAACTATCAAGTAGCCGTTCTCCAACTAGCCCCCAAATATACCGAAACTCTTTGTAGGCCTCAAAGAGCAAATCGGGATCGCTGACAAGACAAAGCTCCGATAAATCCCGCGCGAACTCTGCGGATCGCTTCGTTATTTCTTCCTTTCCTTTCCTCGGTGTCTTGATTTCGCTCGAAAGCTTTTTATGCACTGGGTAACAATAGTTATCTAAAGTGCTAACATAGTTCCCGTGTTCGTTCTGGCCGTTGCCCGCGGCCAGATTCCCTTTTTCGCTCATTTACCCGCCACCTACTGGTGCTGGCCTTCCTGGGCCTGTTCTCTTCCGCCGCTTAGTCCGTCCGCTATCCGCCTTTCGCTGCTGCTGTAAAATCTCGTCCGCACGTATCTCCGCTTGCCGCCGTATCTCGCCTAAAATCGCTAAAATCTTCGTTATCGGGGAGATAGGTACGCTTTTAAGTTCGCCGTGCCTATCTTCATCTGAGGCGTTCTCACGGACCGCCTCGCCCGCCGTGCCTGCCGGGTGGAAACTAGCGGCACGGTGGTCCTTCTCTTTAGCCATTTTTTTCCACACTCTCCTTCATGGGCCGGAGCAGAAGGTCGTCGTCAGATGTGAGAAAGACCTCTAAGCAGTCGTTTTCAGTGATTCCACGCAGTTTTGCCCATTCTTTTGGTACTGTCATCAGATAACTTGAACAGATCCGCATTATCCTGCGCTGCCCGAAAGCAAAAATTGCAAAAATTGCACTATTTTCTGACATGCATCTGAAAAGGTAGACTTAATATAAATACCTTACGAATCAATATTAATACAATACACTACAACTTCTTTTCTTTTTTTGTAAAATAAATGATATAGGCTTATCAAGCCTTTAACCCAAAATAAGCTTGAAAAATGCTCTATTTTAAAAAATATCGATTTATAATTAATATTCAATATTCTATAATAATTTAGGACTAAAGAGGATAGGGAGACGACGTAAAATTAAAAATAAAGACAAAATAAGGCTTTTTGCTAAAAATGTAGACCTACATTTTATCTAATTGTTGAATTTTTGCCCAAAAATTTGACCAAAAATATTTGTGATTCTAAAAAAATGGCTTAAAATGCTTCTTTCTTAAAATAGAGCATTAAAAATAGGTATTGCGGGTTAGAGGCTTGCCAAGCCTATAACCCGGGTCCAAATCCCGGTCGGCGCATCTTTTTACTATATATACGATAATTTTCGATTGCCGTTCTCAGCACAGCCGTATCGCCGGTATCCACCCTTCGTGCTGCTGGCCGTTGAGGTCCACGAACTCGGTGCACGTTATGACGCCACCGGTTGCGTTCCACGACGGCTCGTGGATGATCTGAGGGTACGAGCCGGTGCGGATGGTGTAGTTGTAGGTCTCGTTCGCATAGAGGGTGAATGAGTTGTTGAAGGTTAAGTTGTGCCAGTCGCCGGTGTAGCCATCCCACGTGGCGGTTACGTTCCACCCTGTCGTACTGTTCCAGATTTTAACGTACTCCGCTTGTCCGCCGGTACCGGGGCAGGGATAGGTGTAGAGAACCGAGACGTTAATGTCATAGAAGGGAGTGATGGTGCCGTTATGGTTGCCGGAAATGCTTGGGTAGTTACCTTCATTAGTATCGAAGATTGGGGGATAAACGAGCGGTAGACAATCGCCACCGTTTAGGATGTTGCCGGAAGAATTGTAGGGAAGCCGTGTATTTCCGATACCATCGCTGTCTGTATCTTTGCCAGTATAGTCGCTCCAGTAGTTGCCGCCGAGCCACAAACCGCTGATAATGTTTGTTCCAGAAGTCTTGGAAATGTTCCAGGTGTTGTTGCCGTCATCGTACGCGTTTATTGCGTTGTCGAAGTAGTTGTTGTAGATGTGATTGTCGTTGCTCGAAGAGGACAGGTAAACGCCGCGGTAGTTGTTCGAGACATTGTTGCCCGTCAGA
>CAZFWT010000033.1:0-20006 GCA_964522635.1 uncultured Halobacteria archaeon
GCCCACCCATTCAGTATCCGCTTCTCGAAGGATTCTTCCACGCCCATCGCTACCAGCAATACCTCCTTCTCATTCGCTCCTCAGCTCGTGAACTATAGAACATTTGTGTGCTGGTGTATAAATACCTATCGTGTCGCGGAAGAAAATCGGGGCTGTAAAGTTAATGGGTGCTGCGCGTGAATTTACAAAATTGAGACAGCATTGAGCTTCGTTAGGGTAACTGGACCGAAAGGAATTAGTAGATTGAGAGCAGATAAGTTATTATGCTCCAATCATTCTTATCCCCCCTCAAAAACACTATACGTCTCATCCAACTTAAACTTACCGATTTTGTGGATGCACCTCTGACCGTCGATAAAGTTCTCACTGAGCAATTTATAAAGCGAGACCAACCTCGTCGTGTCACGAATGAGCTTCTTCTCCTCACCGATCACCATTTCGAGCTTCTTTATTCTGTTTGTCCCCTCTGTGGCGCAGATCGAGTGATTAAGCAGGAGTTCCGAAGTCGAACTCCGATATTAGGCGCATATGGTCCCCAGAAGCTCTATTTGAAGCACTACCGGTGCACCGTTTGCGGTAAGGAGTTCACTACGCCGCTCTCTGCCGTGGTGGCCCCGTCTTATCGGTATGCATCAGTGTTTAAAGACGCTGCAGCGAAGATGACACAGACAGGATATCGCTCGCTTCGGAAGCTGAGGGATGATCTCAGCACCGCCTTCGGCATCGCGCCCTCGCACCAAGCGATCCAGAACTGGCTGGCTGTGAGCGAAGAAAAGGGGATTCAAGGCGCTTCGTCCCAGTACTCCGGGTATTATTGCTACGATGAGCAACATATTGAACTCGCGGCTCGGAAGAGGTATCGCTTGACCCTCTTCGATTCGATCTTGAATATCCCGGTCGCGGAAGAGATAGCCGAGGATTGCGGCTATAAGACGGTTTACAACTTCTTAAAGGGTTCCTTGCACAGCAGATCCCTCGTGGCGATTACGACGGACCATAAGCGGGATTACAAGGGGATACTCGATGAACTGGGCGCTGCGCTGCGCACCAGTTGTGCCTCTTCCATCTCTTCAAGATGATCGGAGACAAGGTCTACACTGCTCTTCAGTCTAATGGATACTCCTGCAGGGATAAAATCAAGCTCTGCATCTATTTCACGGCGATCAAGGACATATTTTCGGACGGACGATCTGCAGGTCGCGCAAGAACGGTTAGAACGGCTCCTGGATGACGATGGCAACGTCCCTCGCGTCCTACGGGGCTTTATCACGGGCAAGCTACTGCCCGACTTTGAGCGGCTCACGCTCTTCATGCGAGACGGTATGGTCTCGAAGACGACTAATCCTGTCGAGAACTATTACCGCCAGACCGATCCTGAGAGCACGAAGAAGTGGTACAGGACGAGTCGTGGCGTACTCTCCTATCTCGCGCAGAAAATGGCGTACTGGACGGTGAAATTCGGGAGGTTATCTCAACCCCCAACAACTTGACGGCCCCGCAAAAACCGATACTTTGCTATAGCTTGACCGTGATAAGACATTTAGTAGCGATAAAAACGTGGAAAGGAGAGGATGAGGTATGGGGGGGGGAAACCTAACACGTGCTATCAAATGCTTCTTCAAATGCCCTTCATGCACCTTCAGTGTCATGTTGAGTCCGGCAGCTTTAGCGGATCCCCGCGTCGTACACACCCTGCAAGAACTCTGTCCAGATGTTGATCCGGACAGTTTAGGGTTCTACGCGGGGCTTTTCCTCGCACTACTCTTCGTGCTCTTCTGTGCGATGGCGTATTTCTTCTTTAACGTGCTCCGCTTTTTTTCCTGCACCAGGAAATGCTCATATTCTTATCCCCGGTATAAGACAGACGGGTGTCGTGGAGATCAATGATCTCCTCGGGCGGCGGATTGAGCAGGGGGAGCAGTGCACCGGTGCAGTAGGGAGATGAGTGGTCTCTCATGGGCGACGAATCGATCATCGCGCAATTGCCACGTCTCTGAGATCCGAAAGGAGCCGAGAGAGGCACGCGAGAACCTACGGGATAACTAACTCCTTTTGTATGAAGTCCTTTAATCCCCGGGCTGGCTTTGAAGGCTTTTCCGTGGAAAGTATCGTGTATTCCACATACGCCCTTTTTAGAAACATCGATAGCACTAGGGATGCACAATAGAACATCACCAATAAAAAATATCTCACATCTCTGAAAAGGTAATCCCATGGCACTAAGGTTTCTTCTAACCACGCAAATCTATACCACCTCATTCCGTAGTAAACAAGAACATACAGGTTCATAGCGATTACACCGATGGCAGTGGCATGATAGACCTTAAGCAGGTCCAACCATTTCCTTTGTTTTCTGAACTGAAAATAGATATGAGTGAAAACGAGCCAACCCAACAGGATAACAGCGATACCTGAGATGAGACTTTCCCAAAGCGATATTTCGTAGTCAAGGCTTATGAAAATCCGCCATAAAAACGAGAGACCTAAGATCACTAGTAATGTTCGTTCATCCATTACAATATCTGTCAGTTCCATTTCTCTCAGCTTTTTGCTCCGGTAGTTTAAACCAGGTGACATGAGCTGTTGAACAGTCTTTCCTTTAGCCCGCGATATATACTCCTCGTGCATCTTTTTTACATGCTTCGCCGACCAGATTACCGAGCAATAAAACGTCAGCAGCGCGATATATCGTACATCCCGGAAGATGAAATCCAGGGGGAGATAGGTTTCCACGGTCAGTAACCTGAACCATCTCATCCCGTAATAAATAAGAACATAACTATTCACCACGACCAAGCAAACGGCAATCCCCTGGTAAATATAATTGGAGATAATCCAACCTTTCAGTCCTATGGAGTGGCGATAACAATAACCAAAGAGAACCCAGCCCAAGAGGATAAGAGGAATACCTGAGCACAAACTCTCCCAAAAGGCTATCTCACCATCGAGGCTTATGACCGCTCGCCACAAAATCGCCACCAGCAGTATCCCTAGTAGCGCTATTTGCCCGCTCGATATCCCTTTCTCGGAAGAATCTTTTACTCCCATGTGACCTCAAAACTTCTATTTCTTTTCAAGATCTCTCCTTTGTCGTGGGCATGGAACTTTTGGGAATGAAGGTATATAAATGTACTGCTCATCGAAAACATCTCGCTCCAGGTGGCGAATAAGGGCGATGGGACTGCTGATTCGGGCGATCTTCGCGGATCGCGAGCACGATCCGCGGAAGCGCAGGGGGCCGGAGAATAGGGAAATTCTCAGGCGCGGGTTCAATCCCATAAGCGTAATGGCCCAGAACGCCGCAAGCTCGCCGCTGGCGGGCGAGAAGTGCGCGGGCGAAAACAGAAAGCTTTAAATGTGGTGCCACTCATACCTTTAGTGCCTTCGGTGCCATCGCGTGCCTGAAGTGGTGGAAGGCTGGGGTGGAACGGCCAAGATGATTGTTGAACAATTTCCGGTACTCATCGTCGGGCTCTCGCTTCTCGGCGCGTTCACTATTCTGGTTGCCGGCTGGCGAACCAAGAAATCATGCTTCTTTATTTCTGCCGCCACCATTTCCGTTCAGTTCGTTATGGCAATTTTCATTCTCAATCATGTACTTACGGTTGGAACCATCCATTATTGGCTCGGCGGTTGGATGCCTCCCTGGGGTATAGAATATGTCGTAGATGCGCTGAATGCCTACATATTGGTCATACTACTCTTCTTAGCATTGCTCTGTGTGCTGTATTCAAAGCGGAACATAGAGCATGAAATGCCGCAAAAAATCGTTCCTTATTATGTCGTTTATCAACTGCTCATTACCGGGCTCTGCGGTGTAACCGTGACCGGTGATATATTTAACCTCTATGTTTTTGTCGAGATCTTCTCCTTAGCTGCGTATGCGTTAATCGCATCACGGGGCAAAATAGCGCTGAAGGCAAGCTTCACGTATCTCGTTATGGGTTCCATCGGTGCATGCTTCGTGTTGTTAGGCATCGGCTTTCTCTATTCGGTAACGGGTACACTGAATATGCACGATCTCTCGCTATTATTACCACCGATATACGGGAGTAGAGTAGTGCAAGCGGCTTTCGTCTTCATATTCGTTGGCCTGGGCATCAAGATGGCCCTCTTCCCGCTTCATACCTGGTTACCCGATGCGCACGCCTTCGCGCCCGCCGAGATCAGCGCCTTGCTATCCGGTATCATCATCGAGGTCTCGACCTATGCATTTATCAGGATCACGTTCTCCGTCTTCACGCTGGACTTCGTCACGATGTACCTCCCGATTACCACGCTCATCTCCTGGGTGGCGGCGATCGCTATGATCTACGGGTCGGTCCTTGCGATCGCGCAGTACAACCTGAAGCGGATGCTGGCGTATTCGAGTGTGGCGAATATGGGCTATATTATGCTCGGTGTGGGTCTTGCCACCTCCACCACGCTGGGACTGACGCCGGCGATGATGCACATCCTGAACCACGGCTTGATGAAGGCGTGCATGTTCTTAGTTGCGGGTGCGTTCATTTACAAGTTTGATCTGTGGGAGATGACGGATTTCCGCGGACTTGGCCGTAAAATGCCCTACACCAGCCTTGCATTCATCTTAGCTGCACTCGCCATGATCGGCATGCCGCCGAGCGTGGGCTTCGTCTCGAAGGTGTATTTAGCCATCGCATGCCTGGAAGCAGGTCAATTCCCTTTCATCGCCCTGATCTTCTTCAGCACGCTGCTCATGGTCTTCTATTTCTGGCGGGTGATTGAATACATGTATATTCGGGTAGGAGAAGAGGAAGAAAAAGAAGTAGAAATACAAGAGATACCCCTGAGTATGCTCATCCCGATCTTGATCTTCGCTGCCCTCTGCTTTGTCATGGGGGTTATCTGGATTCTTGGGATACCCTTCCCCGTGATGGATGCGATTAATGCAACCTTAGGACTGGGAGTGATACCATGACCGTTATATTTGCGTGGTTATGCTGGATCTTCCCGTTGATCGGGGTGCCCCTGGCTCCTCTTTTAGCCAAGATCCATCCGAAGCTGAGAGATTACGGTGCTATATTCCTCTCCTTCCTCGCCGCGCTCTCCGCCGTGATGCTCATACCCTATCTCTTCCATCTTGAAGAACTGCCCATTGACAGCTCCATCTCCTGGCTCACCGTACCCATAGAATTGAACTTCGGCGTTCTTGTAGATCCCGTGAGCATTCTGATGGCGAATGTCGTTGCTTTAATCAGCTTCTTCATCATGGTCTACTCCTACGGGTACATGAAGGGCAGCCCGTCCTTGACCCGGTGGTGGGTCTTCATGAATTTCTTCATCGGCGGCATGCTCCTCCTCGTGCTCTCGAACAACCTGCTCTTCCTCTTCTTCGGCTGGAAGATCGTAGGGCTTTGCAGCTGGGGGCTGATCGGTTTCTACTACCTGGACGAGCAGAAATACTGGATTGGCGGGCCTCCTCCTACCAGATACATCACCCCATCTCATGCGGGTTTGAAGGCGATGGTGGTGACCTCAGCCGGTGATCTCCTTCTGCTGGGCGGGATCCTGATCATCTATGCCTATGCGCACACCTTGAACATCTTGACGCTCTATGAGACCGCATCGACGTGGATACCGGAGATGGCTCAGACCTCGGGCTTGATCACCCTCACGGTGGTGCTCCTTCTTGCAGGCCCCGTTGGTAAGTCTGCTCAGTTTCCGTTGCACGAATGGCTTCCGGAAGCTATGGCCGGTCCAGGTCCCGTTTCTGCACTGATCCATGCAGCAACTATGGTTAAGAGCGGCGTTTATCTCGTCGCCCGGCTCATACCCATCTTCTTCTTCGGCTATTGGGCGGCGGGAATCGGTGAGGCGCTAACGTTCTTCATCTTAGTAGCGTGGATAGGAGCAATCACGGCCTTCGTTGCTGCTACTCAGGGTATGACTGCCGTGGAGCTCAAAAAGGCGCTGGCATTTTCTACGGTCAGCCAGATCGGCTACATGATGCTTGCCCTGGGCGTGGCGGGCTTAACTGCCTCTAGTTTAACCGGCGGCTTCACCTCAGGATTATCGCATCTGTTAAGCCATGCGATGTTCAAGGCAGCCCTCTTCCTCTGTGCCGGCTCGGTCATTCACACCGCAGGCTCTATCTATATGACAGATATGGGCTCCCTCAGGAAGTATATGCCCTACACCTGGCTGTTCATGTTCATTGCCTCGCTCTCCCTGATGGGCGTTCCGCCACTGCCGGGCTTTTGGAGTAAAGACGCGATTCTCGCTTCCGTCTGGGCTACACATAATTATCCCTTATTCCTGCTTGCGTTGATCACCGTCGCTATAACTGCGTTCTATACGTTTCGCTTCATGGGTTTGACTTTTTACGGCGAGAAGAGCGAGAACGTAGAAACGAGAGAGGAAAAAGGCGCGCATCTTGGTGAACCCCACATTACCATGGTGGCTGCCTGTGGCATTTTGGCTGTGCTAATCGTTCTTCTCGGGCTCACCTTTACCGTTGTAGAACCGTTACTGGAAGAGGGATTCGAATATAGTCTGGTGGAGCAGCTTCATCTGCCCGTTGAGCACCATGGAGCGCATTCTCTTGTACCGCCGGTACTCTCGCTCGTTTTCATCGCTCTGGGCGCTGTTCCAGCGTACTTCCTGTACATTTCGGGGAGGCACAATCCAAATGGCACGTTGGACTCGCTCTTCGAGAAGTATCCGGTGATGAAGACGCTTCACAAGTTCTTCTGGAATAGATGGTACATCGACAGCACCTATTACAAGATCTTCGTCGATGGCACCCTCAAGCTGCTTCCCATCGTGGTCAATCGTGTTGAAAATCCACTTGATAACACGTTCCACGTGAAAATCCCGGCATTCTTCTTCTTTATGGCTAACCGCGTCGTAAAGCCCTTTGAGAATCGACTCGATAGCGTTTTCCATCGGTTCATCCCCTCCATCCCCGGAAGGCTTGCTGCTCTGGTAAAGTATCTTCAGATTGAGACAGGGGTCATTGGGTTTAATTTGCTTTACGTGCTCCTGTTCTACCTTTTTGTTCTTCTTCTCCTCATTTGGGTGGTGATCTAAATGATGCCGTATATTCTTCTCCAAATACTGATAATGCCCGTCATAGCCGCCGTATTCATCTTACTGAGCCGGTACCACCTGGGAAGAAAGGCAGGTTGGATCGCAGGCTTCACGCTCATCTATACCACTGCACTCCTTTGTATGGTGGGCATTCGGGTAGCTCAAGGTGAGATAGTCTTTGAGGAATACCCGTTTGGGCCAACGGTGAATTTCAATCTGTTAGCCGATGGGTTGAGCGTACCGGTGGCATTGATCATGAACCTGTGCTGTGTGGTTCTGGCATTTTACTCGATACACTACGTGGATCACCGCATAGAGGCGATATACGGGGCGGTGGATGAACGGACGTGGTTGATGTATTACACCCGGTTCTTCTTTTTGTTCCCCTTCTTTGCCACGGGGTTCATGGGTATCGCATTTTCTACGAACCTGCTCACAATGTACTTCTTCATGGAGCTCCTGACCATTATTCCGCTTTATTTCATCATGGCCCAGTTTGGCTATTCCGATTATATCGAGCGTTACAAAGTAGCCCTCATGTGCCTGTTCTGGGGCATTGTCGGGGCGACCCTCTTCCTATTTGGCATCCTGCTGGCATATACCCGGAGCGGCAGCCTGGAGATAGCCGATTTACAGCTCCTTTCCGGTAATCCAGTAGCTACCTGGGTTATCTTACTTATACTGCTCGGATTGTTTACGAAACTGGCGGTATTTCCATTCCACGTGTGGATGCCGTGGGTGCATGCGGAGCATCCCACCTGCATCGCAGGCTTGCTTGCCGTTTACGCGAATATCGCGGCGTACGTGGTGGTGCGGGTACTCATCCTACCACTCTACAGCGACTTTAAGGTGTTTGGCTTACCTATGATGGCGGCCGCACTGGTCACCATGGTCTATGGTTCACTCCTCACGCTGGCGCAGACAGACGTGAAGCGATTCGCGGCATGCTCTACGATTAGCCAGATCTCGTACTCTGTCCTCGGGCTGGGAGCGCTCACGATTATCGGTATAGAAGGCGGGATCTTTTACTTCCTCAGTCACATTATGGGGAAGGCCCTCCTCTTCTCTACCGCGGGAATACTGGTGTATACAACAGGAATCAGGGACACGACGAAGATGGGTGGTTTGGTAGCCAAAATGCCGCTGACCACTGCGCTCTGGTTCCTGGGCGCAATGATACTCTCCGCGATACCGCCCTTAAGTGGGTTTACAGCGGAATGGATACTGTTCACCGGCGTGTTCACGTTCGGCATACCTGCCTTCCCGGTAGGACGTGCAGTCGCGATTATGAGTCTCCTCGCAGTCCTGTTAACCGCGGCCTACACCTTCACAATGGGCAAGAGGATCTTCTTTGGGCCCTTGAACCCGGAACTGGCACATAATACGAAGATCAAGGACCCGCCATTAACGATGAGTATCCCGCTCTTCATACTTGCTCTTGTATCCTTCTTCCTGGCCGTGTATCCCCGGCTCATTATCAATCTCTTCCACTCGGTGATTGGGCCCGCACTGGGAGGTATGATCTAAAATGGCAGTACCAGAGATACCCTATACGCTCCTTCAGACCTTGATGGTGCCCGCACTAGCCTCACTCATCATCTTTTTGACGGGGCGCAGGATCGGGAGAAAAGCGGCGTTGATCGCGAATGCATCACTGCTCTACACCACGGCGCTGCTCTTCATAGCGGCCATCAGAGTCTCCCAGGGTGAGGTGATAGTCGAGGAGTACGTATGGGTGCCCCAGGTTATTCTGGCGGGCACCAGTTTGCGGGTGCCATTTGGACTCCTGGCTGACGGGTTGAGCATCCCGGTTGCGTTGATCATCAATATAATCTGCACGGCACTTTCCTTCTACTCACTGCACTATGTAGAGCACCGTGCTGAGGTGCTCTATGGCGAAGGGGGCGAAGCGGAAGAACTTCTGTACTATAATCGGTTCTTCTGGCTCTATCTCCTCTTTCCGATAGGGTTTATGGGGATCTGCTTCTCGACAAACCTCATCCTCATCTACCTCTTTATCGAAATGCTCGTTGTGCCCCTCTACTTCATCATGGGGTTCCTCGGGTATGTCGAGCGCTTCAAAGTAGCCCTGATGTGCTTCTTATGGGGCGTTGTGGGCGGGTTGTTCGTCCTGTTTGGCTCGCTCCTGGTATATACCCAGCTCGGTACCTTTGATGTCTCGCAGATGGGGCTACTTGAGGGCAATCCGTTCGTGCGCTGGATCGCATTACTGATCATACTGGGCGTATTTACGAAGATGGCGATCTTCCCGCTTCACGTCTGGATGCCCTGGGTCCACGCGGAGCATCCGACGTGTATCGCGGGCTTGCTCGCCGTTTATGCTAATATAGGCGCGTATGTGCTAGTCAGAGTTCTCATCATACCGCTCCATAACGATCCCAACTTCCTCTGGTTCGGGATGCCGATCATGGCCGGTGCGCTCCTCACCATGGTCTACGGCTCTCTGCTCACGCTGGCGCAGACAGACGTGAAGCGATTCGCGGCCTGCTCCACGATCAGCCAGATCTCGTACTCTGTGCTGGGGCTTTTTGCCCTCACCATGTACAGTGTGGAAGGCGGCATGTTTTACTTCCTGAGCCACATTCTGGGAAAGGCAATCCTCTTTTCAACCGCGGGTATCCTGGTTTACGTGACGGGGATCAGGGATATGAACAAGATGGGCGGCCTGGCCTCGAAGATGCCCATCACCGCCCTGCTCTGGGTATGCGGCGCATTAATACTCTCCGCGCTGCCACCTTTGAGCGGGTTTGCGGCGGAGTGGGTCCTGTTCACCGGGGTCTTTACCTTTGGCGTGGGTGCCATGCCTGTTGGCCTGATCATCGCTATTTTGAGTATATCAGCAGTGCTCCTGACGATTGTGTATACCTTCGCCGCGGCGAAGAAGATCTTCTTCGGACCGCTCAAGCCAGAACTCGCTAATGATGCGAAGATCAAGGATCCCCCGTTAACCATGAGTGTCCCGCTTCTCGTCCTGGCGGTCATCTCGATCATCCTGGGGTTGTATCCCCGCCCCCTCTTAGAGCTCCTCCATTCCGTATTGGCCGTATTACTGTAGCTGTGTGGGTTACTCACAAGCAGCAGGCACTACGTACGCAACCATACAGATATTTATGCTGAATCCTCATCCTGCCCATGGTCAACAGGGGGAGCGCACCCTACTACTCAATCCCCGGGGAGAAAGACATGAACGTGAAGATCGTGTATGATAGTGAAGCGAAAGAAGGCTTCATGCGTGACTGGGGCTTTTCTTGTTTGATCGAGCAGGGTGAGTGGAAGATCCTCTTTGATACCGGGGCATCGGGCGCGATCCTGACGCATAACCTGAACCAGTTTGGGGTGCAGGCCAAGGACCTTGCGATTATTGTGCTCTCACACAAGCACTGGGATCACATCGGGGGGTTACGAGCGGTGCTTCATCCCGGGGTTGCGGTCTGCCTTCCCCGCTCGTTCCCCCTCCGGTTGAAGAAAGCGATCGCCGGGAAAGCGGCGCTCGTCGTCGAAGTCTCGGAACCGAAGGAGATCGTTCCCGGCGTGTATTCAACGGGAGAAGTCGGCAGACCAGTCAAGGAGCAGTCACTGGTGCTGAGAACGAGCGATGGCGAGGGCGTCGTTGTGGTAGTCGGCGGTGCGCATCCCGGGTTGGAGCAGATCCTGGCGGCAGCGGGGCGTATCGGGAACCTCTATGGTATCATTGGCGGTTTTCATGGCTTCAAGCAGCTGGAATTACTACGCGACATGAGCTTGATCATGCCCTGCCATTTCACCAAGCGTCGGAAGGAGCTCCTGCGCCTGTATCCGGAGACCGCAGTTCGGTGTGGTGCTGGCGCGGTACTCACCCTCTGAGTGAAGCCACGCATGCTTCGAGTCGTTCGCTCCCGCCAAGTGGCCCTTACTTTCGCTCTCGCGAACTCGAGGGGGCTGTGCGCAGGTTGGCAAACAAACGAATACAATAAGGAAGCAATCGAGCGCTTAGCTAGTTAGAGATAGCTCTTATAAACGCCCTTGAGCGATTTGAGCGTGATCTTCCCCTCAACAGGGTCGACAAAAGCAAGCATCGTCCTGCCGTTGAAGAGGAAGAAGTCATCGCCGCATTTCGCCTTGATTTCCTCCATGCTCTTGCTGTCAAAATAGATCCGTTTCCCCCGCTCATTCCCTGCTTGCTGGACAGAGACGATCAGTTCAATAATGCTGTCTTCCCGCTCCGCATCAGCCAGTTCATCGGTGCTCAGCCCAAGGTTATCCCGCTTCCCATTATCCACGTACTCTTCTTCTCTAATCATCTTCTCCTCTTCCTCCATGCGTTGTATCGCCCCTGTGATCTAAGTGAGAAGGGAAGCTTTAATAAAAATAGTGCGCGCGGGTGGTCGAAAGTTTTATATAGTGAAAGCCCCTAGATACTGAACAGCGGTGAACCAGAGGGAGGAGGTGAAGTCTGTGTCACCGCCCCGGGGAATAGCGAAGGAGGCGTTAACATGGGTAAATTCATCGGTGCGCTGAAGTGCTTCATGAGACGCCCAGCGGATGCGATGCGGATCATGCTCAGTTTCGATACCTATGAACCGAGAGCGGTGGAGGCCATCAAGACGCACTGCCCCGGCATCGAGGTGGAGAAGTTGGGTCTTTACATCGGGCTCTTCCTCGCGATTCTTCTCCTCGCTTGCGGCGTGGCCGCGTACATCCTCGCACTGGTTTACAGCATGGGTGGGCTTTAATCGTCGCCGTCTGCTGATGTGCGCGCGGCAGCACCGAGGATTTGCACGGGTTCACCCTGTGGTTAAACCTGCGGCAGGAGTTCCAAGCGGCACGATATAATCGCTACTCGCCTTCTCCAGGGTCTTCGCGATCAGCATCGCGGTGAAATAAAAGAGCACGAACGAGAAGAACCCGAGATCGCCGAAGAGTGAATCGAGTAGTGCGAGCGCTTCCCTGAAACCTTCCGTCGTCACGAGGCGATACCAGGTCATGCTGTAGTAGAGGAGCACGTAGACGTTCAAGGTGCCGAGGGCGAAGGTGAGCCCCTGGATGAGCATGGAGAGCGCTACGCGGGCTCGCGTTTCCACGACTAAGGCGCACATATACCCGATAAGAAACCAGCCGATGATGAGGAGTGCAATGCCTGAGGCCATACTCTCCCCGATGGTCAGCGTATAGTCAAAGCTGATGACCGTTCGCCAGAGGAAGGCGAGCCCGATCAGCACCAACAGTGTTCGTTCATCGATTATCGCTTTGAATATCCTTTTTCGCATGCTCCGGTCCGCGAGCTTCGAGGGTGAAACGAGAAACCGATACCCCTCCTGCATCTGCTTCAGGTACTTCATCGACCACAGGATCGCGGAGTAGGTCAGCACGAACGTGAGGTATCGTATGTCGCGAACGATGAAGTCCAGGGGCAGGTACACCTCCATGTGCAGTAAGCCTGCCCACCGCAGCCCGTAGTACATGAGGAGATACCCATTCAGGACGAGAAGACCGAGGCTGATCCGCTGATAGAGCATCGTTGAGACCGGCCAGCGTGTCGGTTGACGGGACAGGGCATGGGTATAGCCAAAGCAGATCCAGCCCAGCAGGAAGAGAGAAAGACCCGAGCAGATCGATTCCCAGAGCGCTTCTGTCCGGTCGAGGCTCACGAGCACGCGCCATACCAGTGCCATGCCCGGTAGACCCACCACGATTCGTCCATCCTCAATTACTTTCGCTACCAGTTCGCCCATACATAGTCCTCTGGCTGAGGTCGTCATTCGGCCAGATCGGTGGAAGAGAAAGATAGGCGCCGCGATCAAAGCTCCGAACAGGGTGTGGTACCAGCAGCTACGCCTGGAGTGGGCTCAGTGCTTACTTCGCCTCTTCCTTCTTGATGAGGAATTCGCACTCTACGGCCGCCTTCTCGAGCCACTTAGAGAGCACCAGTGCGGAAGCGTAAAAGATCACGAAGACGAAGTAGCTGATGTCGCGGAAGACGAAATCGAGTGGTTGCAGGATCTCCTTGTCCACGAGCAGTAAAAGGTACCATCTCATCCCGTAGTACACGAGCACGTAGAGGTTGATCGCGAAGAGCGCAACGGCAATCCCGTGGTAAATCTTCACCATGGTCGGTCTGCTAATCACCCGTCTGGCTAGGGAGCTCAGATAACCGAGGAGCACCCAGCCGAGGATGAAGAGCGCCACGCCTGAAACCATACTCTCCCAGAGGACGATCGCCCGGTCAAGGCTGACGAACGCGCGCCAGAAGAAGACGATCGCGATGATCACGATCGCGGTCCGCTCATCGGTAAGAATTCTGAACATTGCAGTTCGTATCGCGCCCTTGCGCATCGTGGGCACTTCCTCGGTGAGCAGCAGGTAATTATCGTGCATCTTCTTCAGGTGCCGTGCCGCCCATATCAGGCTACAATAACAGAGCACGAGCATCACGTACCGCACATCGTGCAGGAGGCGATCGTACGGCACCCCAAGTTCGACGTGGAGTAAGCCCGACCAGGTCATGCCATAGTACACGAGCACGTAGATATTGATGGCCGCCAAGCTCACCGCAAGGCCCTGGAACATCCTATTCGAAACGAGCCATCTCGTCTCTTTGCGTGAGAGGCGGTAGAGGTACGCGAAGATGAGCCAGCCGAAGATGATAAGTGCACTGCCCGAGATGCTGCTCTCCCAGGGAGCAATCGCGGGCCGGTGGCTTGCGTACCGCCAGATCAGAGCGAGCAGGAGTATCGCGAGCAAGGTACGGCCATCCATCACCCACCGTTCGAATGATTCTTTTACTGGCATCCGTATCTTCTCCCAACCACCTGCGGCGACCCCCGTGGTGTCACCGCCTTCATATATACCACGGGTTCCACCGCCATCAAAAGAAGAGTTGCTTCTGCCTCTATATATACCTTTCCATTTCCGCCCTGTCGCCCCTTGACCCCCTCTGATCTTCGACAGGACGACGGTGGAACGGGTGAGCGTGCAGGCGAGATAAGGCAGAATAAACAGGAAGTTTTTTATGTAAGTATCTTCTAGTAGCACCTGCAGCTTCATAGCTAACAGTAAACAACATCAGCGAGACCGATTGTCATTCAAGGTGGAGCTACGAGAAGCGTGAGGAAGAACGCAGTTCCGAAAGCTTGTAAAAGAGGCGGACGGGATAGCGGGTTGTGGGGTGACACCCCGTGCGATGGATAGTTTAGGACATCACACGAAGTGATTCGGCACATGCGGCTTAAATCTCATAACCGCTCTACGTATAAAAAGAAGAGAAATAATGAATAGGATACCGGGATGGGGACAATGAAGAAGCTAACGGTAAAAGGAGTACTCATATTGTCTTTCGCCCTAGCATGCGCACTCCTGGCCTTCTATCTCACTATCTTCAAAGGTGAAACGAGGGTTTATCCCCATCTCTTCTATATCCCGGTCATTTTAGCTGGCATGTGGTACGGTAAGAAGGCTATTTACGTTGCTCTATTTCTCACTGCGGTCTATATCCTTGCAACGTATTATTCGCCGACCCCGATCTCGATCGATGTGTTAGAACGGAGTGCGATTCTTTTGGTGGTGGCATATATCATCGGGCTGGTAAGCGAGAAAAAGGCACAAATGGATGTGGAGCTGAAAGAGACGAAAGATTATCTGGACGAGATCATCAAGAGTTCTGCGGATGCGATTGCCGTGGTAGACATGGAGGGCATAGTGCGTTCCTGGAACAAAGCGGCGGAAGGCTACATGGGTTATACCGCAGCCGAGGTGATCGGGGAAAGCAACACGAAATTCTTTGCTGACCCTGAGGAAGCGGATAGGATAATGGAGCGTGTGCTGCGAGATGGAGAACTGAAAAATTACCGGACAATCGTGTTAAGCAAGGATAAAAAACCGGTACACATCAGCATGTCAGCAGCATTGTTAAGAAACAAAAATGGCGAGCCGATCGGGACCGTGCGAGTGAGCAGGGACATCACCAAAGAGGTGGAACTGGAGTGGAAGATAGAAGAGGAGCGGGATAACTTGAATTTAATCTTTGAGAATATGGTTGACGGCGTGTACATTGTCTCGCGAGACTACAAAGTGGAGTTTATGAACAAGGTTCTGATTGATGAGTTTGGCGACCAGGTCGGTGGTATTTGCTATGCCGCGTTTCATAACCGTGATGAGCCCTGTCCGCGGTGCAAGAATCCAGAGGTACTGGGCGGCAAGACGGTACGGTGGGAGTGGCATTCTCGGAGGAAGAACAAGACCTATGACCTCATTGAGACGCCGCTGAAGGATAGTGATGGCACACTCTTAAAACTGACGATATTCCGCGACATTACTGCGCGGAAACGAATTGAGGAGGAGTTAAGGGCAGCAAAAGAGCGGTATCGGGTAATCTTCGAGCACACGCTCACCCCCTTATGTGTGATTGAGGACGATAATACAATCTCGTTTGTCAATACAGAATTTGAGGCGCTGAGTGGGTATTCAAGGGAAGAACTCGTGGGTAAAAAGTGGATTGATCTCATTGCTGAGGATGACCTGGAAATGGTGCGGAATTATTGCGATGAAAGGCGAAAAGGAGGTGCTGCAGCATGCTGTTTCTTCAAGTTAGTTAGCCGTGAGGGGGCAATAAAGTACGTGAATGCGCGTATAGAACCGGTTCCGAGGGAGAAGAGGTGCATTGCTTCATTGCTCGATATCACAGAACTAAAGCAGCAGGAGAACAAGCTGCGGGAGACGTGTGAACGACTCGCGGAGCTGGACAAGATGAAGCGGGAATTCCTCAGCGTCGCATATCATGAGATGCGGTCCCCGCTCGCGCCGATTATCGGCTATGCAAGTATGCTGGAGCCCAAACTTGCTGATAGGGAGAAACGATATATTTCTATTATTGAGAAGAGCGCACGAGAACTTGAGGAACGGATTAATCATATGTTGGAACTCGCCCGCATTGATGGTAAGAAGGTAGAACTGACTCTTCGGGAGTTAGCCGTGCGCGACGTTGTAGAGATGGTGGTTAGGAATCTTGAACCCGCGGCGGAGGCGAAAAAACAGGGAATCTCCACTTTCATACCTCAGATAGCAATCACGGCGGATGAGCAGAAGCTGTATACCATTTTTACCAACCTGATCTCAAATGCGATCCGATACACGCCGGAAGGGGGAAGAATCGATATTGTCGTCGAGGATAGGGGAGAAGATATCCGTGCGTGCGTCGCCGATACAGGGCCCGGGATTCCAGCGGAACATCTACCAAAGATCTTTGAGCGATTCTACATGATTGACACCTCGCTGACGAGGAAGTCCGGAGGGCTGGGTCTGGGGTTGTCCATCGTCAAGGAGTACGTCAAGCTGCATGGTGGTAGGGTATGGGCGACCAGTGAACTGGGAAAAGGATCAAAATTCTTCTTTACTTTGCCCAAACGAGAGATAACTAAGAAGGAGTGAATGAGATGAAGAAGAGGATATTGATTGTGGAAGATGCGCCCTATATGCGCGAGATGCTGGTTGAGATGTTAGAAGAGCAGGGGAGCGACTATGAAGTGGTGGACATTGCGGTTAATGGCAAGGAAGCGGTAGAGAAGTACAAAGCATTGAAGCCCGACATCGTGACCATGGACCTGGTGATGGAAGTGATGGATGGGATCCAGGCGATAGAGGAGATAAAAAAGTATGACCCAACGGCAATGATCCTCGCAATCTCCGCATTGGGCGCGCCTGAGTACCGGGACGCAGCGATGAGGGCCGGGGCAGATGGATACCTCTGGAAACCGTTCACGGTGAAGAATTTGACCGATGAACTTACAAAACTGGTCGTGGAACACCAAACGAAATGAGCGCGGAAGTGGGGTTTGAGGAGATACTGCGCGCGCTCAGAAGGAGCAGAGTGAGGACTGAGATTCTGATGTATCTCTACAAAATTTATCCTAGGGCCTCATATCCCGCGGAGATTTCCAGGAACACGGGAATAGATTCTACGAACATCCTCGGCGGATTGAGAGGGATGAGCAGCAGATTTGATGAGTCAAGTTCTCTTCTCAAACAGGGGATTGTGGAGAAGATAGAACGTGGGGATGTCACCTATTATCGGCTTTCAGAGCGTGGAAAAGCATTGGTAGAGAGCCTGCAGAAGGCTTAGATTGTGCGGTTTCCTCATTTCGGGTGCTTTTTTAAAGGTTAAGATATCTCCCTCTAGCTTTCCACATAAACATATCTTTCCCAAAAACTATTTATATCGGTAAAAACCGAAAAGCTTTTATACCCTACATACATAGTAACATATGTAGGTGTATATGTATATAAGAAGGCGGATGGATGGAGGTGTGGAAGAAGGATGAAAGAAGAAGAAGAAAGGGCTGTAAAAAAATCGGTGGATGCACCCCCGTTTCTGAGACGGAGTCGAGTGAGGACTGAGATTCTGATGTACCTGTATAGTAAGTACCCGGCGGCTTCGCATCCTGAGGAGGTCTCCAGGGACACGGGGATCGATCTCAAAAATGTCCTCAGAGGATTGCAAGGGAAGGGCGGCTGGTTCAAGGAGTCAGATGCTCTGCTCAAACAAGGCGTGGTGGAGCAGGTAGAGCACGGTGGTACGACCTACTACCGACTAGCAGAGCGTGGTAAATCGATGGTCGAGAGCATGCATAAGTCTCAGGGGGAGGATAAAAAGGTGAAGGTGACGGGGGTGTCCCCGGAGATATAAAAAAAGAGGAGGAAGAAAAAAATGGGAATACATGGAATTTTTGAGTCGTGGAGATGTTTTGGCAAGAACCCGGCACTCGCTACCCAGGTACTGATAGCTACCGCGATGCTGCCTTCTAATCCCGTGCGCTATGTGCTGGAATTAGAAAAGCAAGGCTACTTAGAAGATACCCAAACCTTAGCGATGGGGACTGCGATGCTCTACTCGATTGCGTTTGCCGTCTCGTATGCGGTCGTTTCCATGACCTATGGTATGCTGTGGATATAACGGCGTGAAGTGTACGTAAGGAGAAAGGAGGAGAAGAATGACAGATATAGGGAGCATACTGAACATACCTCCTGCGCTCATTTATTTCGCAGGCGCTGCAGTATTGCCTCTGGTGGGTAGGGGTAAGGCACGGAAGCTTTATCTCATCGTCTTAGCGGCGCTTGGGTTGCTCGGTGTGGCGCTGCTCAAACCACAGACCTCATGGGGATTTGCTGTTCTCCCCGGACTTGAGCTTACCTTCCTCCATGCTGATCCTCTGAGTCTCATCATGGGCTATATATTCGCGATCATCGGTGGTGCTGCGCTGCTCTATTCGTTAGAGGTAACAAAGGAGACCGGGGAGCATATCTGTGTACTCCTGTACCTGGGAAGCGCGCTGGGTGCGGTATTTGCGGGCGACTTCTTCACGCTCTACATCTTCTGGGAGATAATGGCCTTCTCTTCTCTTGGCTTGATCTGGTATAGTAAAACAGAACGGGCGACGAATGCAGGGATGCGATATATCCTATTCCATCTGTTCGGCGGTTGCGCTCTCCTCGGTGGGATAATCATACATTATATGAACACTGGTTCCATCGCGGTAGGACCTGTCGAGCCCGGTATTGGATATCTGCTCTTGCTGATTGGAATCGGCGTTAATACCGCATTCATACCGCTGCATACCTGGCTACCAGATTCATATCCCAAGGCAACGATAGCGGGTGCGGTATTTATGTGTGTATTCACGACAAAGACCGGTGTATATCTACTTGCACGGACCTTCCCGGGTGTAGAAGCGGTCGCATACATGGGCGGTCTAATGTGCCTCTACGGGGTTGCCTTTGCACTGTTACAGAATGATGTGAGGAAACTGCTCTCTTACCACATTGTGAGTCAGGTTGGCTACATGGTAGCGGGAATCGGAATAGGCACGTATGTCGGGCTAAATGGCGGTATGGCACACGTATTTAACCATATCCTGTATAAAGCGCTCCTGTTTATGTGTATGGGTGCCGTGATCTTTGCAACGGGTAAGTATAACCTCACGGAACTTGGGGGCTTGGCGAAGAAGATGCCGATCACCATGATCACGTGTATCATCGCGGCATTCTCTATCTCTGGCGTGCCGGGCTTCAATGGATACGTGAGCAAAGGGATGGTAATCCACGCGGCGGAACTAGAAGGAATGCATATCCTCGCACTTGTGCTCATCGCAGGTTCGGTGGGCACGTTCCTATCGTTCTTAAAACTGACGTATTTCACGTTTTTCAGGAAGAACGATGAGATAGAGGCTAAAGAAGCACCGTGGCCGATGCTCATAGCCATGAGCGTTATCGCTTTCCTCTGTGTTGCTCTGGGCGTCTATCCACAATTACTCTACGGAATACTGCCTTACGCAGAAACAGCGTTCCACTATCACGCATACGCCTTTGAGCATACCATCGGCACCGTGGAGTTATTGATGATCACTGCAGTGGGATTCTTCGTATTGCAATTCGTATTCTCACCGCATGAAAGGATAACGTACGACATAGATCATCTGTATAGAAAAGCGGGCAGAGGATTCATATGGCTCTGCGAGCAGCCGTTAGTGACTGTTGCGGAATTCATTGACAAGGGCTTGCTGAGAATCGCCGATGCGTTTGTATGGTTCAGCAAGAATCCAACGGCAGCGTCAAGGATTATGGTGGCTATGGTTTGTACGGTGGTGCTGAGAACCTTCAATCCCACCTACGGGCAAGATCTGGAGAAGCTCAAGAGGCAATCCGTAGAAGAGCCGATGGTAAGCGTTAGCTTAGGAACTGCAGTGCTACTGGTACTCATAATGTTCACGCTCTATTTGGTCATTTATTTGACTCACGGGGTGCTGTGGGTGTAATTGCGATCTGATGTACGTGAAAAAGTGCTGAGAAGATGTAGTTATTCTACTACTGGCTTAGAACGCGGGAAAACCTTACTAGAGCGCATGTAGAACGTTTATAGTTATCCGCACAAGTAAGTATAATTTTTCCCTTTTAGAAAGCGCTTAATC
>CAZFWT010000034.1:0-19812 GCA_964522635.1 uncultured Halobacteria archaeon
CGAAGCACATTCCGGGAGAGGGGGATACCTATCGGTCAAATGGGTGTTTAGTAAATAAAACAAACAATTATTTAGTGTAGATAGAAGGAAGATGATAAAGAAGCTAAAAATAAAGAACTACAGGAGTTTGAAAGACATAGAACTAGAACTCGACAAATTCAACGTCTTAATCGGCCCGAACGCGAGCGGAAAGAGCAATTTGCTGGATTGCTTGGCGTTCGTTTCCGAACTCACTCCAGACAATGTTTACAGAGACTTAGACGCCCGAGGAGGATACGAACGTGTAGTATTCGGTGGCAGAAAAGTAACTATTGAAATATCCCTTGAGTTCCTGCTGGAAAACAAAGCTTCCGAGTTTTTTATTTCGCTTTCTGAAACTGGCATAGTCGAGGAAGAGTTATCCATCGCAGGGGAAAAAATAATTGAGCGCCCTCCAGGCAAAATGGCGAAAATGCTGGTGCCCGCCCCGTCTGGAACGAAATATGAACAGAGGCAATTAGGTGGCTGGGATTCAGCAATTAAGGAGTACCCTGAAATCAGAGCGTATTTTACCGCCTGGCGATCGTATAATTTTATGACCTCCGATATGAGGAGGAAAGATTCGGCGAAGAAGAATCTTATTCTGGAAAAAACCGGGAGAAATTTAGCGCAAGTTCTGCTCTCGTTACATAATGAGCGCCCCAAGACTTTTGATAAAATCGAAGCGATATTGAGGCAAGCGATCCCGCAGATCGACGAGCTTCTGACTCCTTTGACGGAAAAAGGAGATACTTACATTGCAATCAGAGAAAAAGGCTTTGATTCGCCGTTTAATTACTTCCAGGTTTCAGATGGCACGCTGAAGCTGCTGGCGTATATCACCGCCATCGCATCAGAAGAGGCGAACGTAGTTTGCTTTGAAGAGCCGGAGAACTTCATTCATCCGCGACTGTTTGAGCTTTTAGTGGAGGTCTTGAAGGGATCGGATAAGCAGATTATCCTCTCCACGCATTCTCCATATCTCGTTGATTTTGTCGAGCCCGAAGACGTAATAATCGTCGAGAAAAAAGACAACGCGACGGTTACAAGTAGAATAAAAGATGGAGACAAGCTTAAGGAACGTTTAGCAGAGCTTGGACTGGCACTTGGCGAATACTGGTATGGCGGGGGCCTTGGCGGCAATCCATGATCGGCGTAATAGTCGAAGGGACGTCTGACGAGAAGGTAATTCGTGAAATTACTCATAAGCTGGGAGTGCCTGTAAAGATCAGGAGATCCCGACGAGGTGCAACGATACAAAGTCCACGGAAGACAGGATCGTATGTGGAAGATCTACTCGCTGATTGTGAAAAAGTAGTGATACTGAAGGATTCTCATTGCGCCGATCCTCATGAGAAGGAGCGTCATCTGCGGGAAAAATTGGGAGGACTGGGATTACCCGTTGAGGGGGATCTCCACATCTGTATGGTCGTTCATGCGATTGAATCGTGGCTCCTCGCGGATGAAGCGGCAATTGGCGATTATCTCAGCTCAGAAGTGCGGGAAATTCACAGCCCTGAAAACGAATGCAAACCCGAGGATGTCCTGGATGAGCTCTTTAAGAGATCCGGGAGAGTATATCTAAAAGGTGGAGAAGCCCCGCGTGAACTAGCCCGACGACTCAGAGTAGAGAAGGTTATCACCAAATGTCCTTCCTTTAAAAAGTTCAAAGCACTTATAGGATGAGCAGAGGAAGGGGAAGATGACGGAAGAAGAAGCGATAAAATTGGGTTTTGTCGTCTCGGAGTTTCACCGGGACATCACGTATCAGATGGAGATCCTTGGCCGGGAGCACGCTGCGTTCCTCGGTGCGACCATCACGCGCACGTTATATACGCCCGGTACGTTTGACATGCCCTTAGCGGTGAAGAAACTGCTCACTGAGGGTGAAGTTGATGCGGTGGTGACACTCGGCTGCATAATTGAGGGTGCGACAGAGCACGATCAGATGATCGGCTCGCAATTGACGCGCAAGATAATGGACCTCTCGCTGGAGTACGATAAGCCGGTGACGTTGGGCGTTGCAGGCCCCGGGATGACGCGGTTAGAGGCACAGGAGCGCGTCGATTACGCAAAGCGGGCGGTAGAGGCTGCGGTAAAGCTGGTGAAACGGCTCAAAGAGCGACCGTAACGCAGACCAGCAGCACCGCGAGACAACAGAGCGCAAAGAGGAGCGAAGCGCGTTTCATTATTACTATTGCGCGTTCTATATCCCGCCCGGCTGCAGCCGCAAAGCGCGTGCCCACCGAATAATACCCTTGCTTCTCCAGGTTCACCTGTAACGCAGCGCTCATTGCCGCTATGGTCAGGTGGACTCTTGTCCCGGACCTCACCTGCAGGGGCACATCCCGCTCGCCTGACCGGCCGAGCAGCGAAATCAAGCGCGCGGCGATTCGCTCGGGGAGATAATTCAGGAGATCGTCAGTTCTGGCAGCGAACCAGCCGAAGTGCCGGTACTCTTCGGTTTTATAGCCGATAACAGCGTCCAGCGTGTTGAAGACGCGATAGACGACCGCGCCGCAGAGCCCGAAGAGCAGGAAATAGAAGAGCGGAGCGATAACACTATCCGTGAGGTTTTCGGCTACCGATTCAATTGCTGCGGAATTGAGATGCGAATCATCTAACCGCTCTACCGGTCTACTCGTGATCCGCCATACGGCCGCTCGTTTCGCCGCCACGTCCGGCGCGTTCATCACCCCGCGGCCAAACCGCTCCAGACCGGTGATCGTGAAGGTCATTTTGAAGATGAGCGCGCCGAAAATGATATACAGGGTATCCCACGGGATAAGGAAGAGCGCAAGACAGGGCACGACGAAGATTACGAGTATTAGCAGCGGATAGAGGACGCCGAGTAGTTTCTCTCTCCGCGCGTCGCCCCGCTTCAGTCTGTGATCAAAGACGCCTATCAGTCTGCTTATCCATACGACAGGGTAATACCGCTCGAACTTCTCCGGAGGATCACCTACGCTGAGATCGATGAGGAGGGCTATGACGAGGATAAGGATGTTGTTGAGGAAGATATTCATTGTTGGGGCTCTGGTGGATACCGCTCTTTCAGCCGTTGGAATAGCTGCATGAGCTCCTCGTTCCGCTCATCAATTTCCGCAACGTCCTCGATCCCAAGTGCCGTGAACGCCTCCAGAAGTGCCCGCGCCACGTCTGAGCGATGGATCCAGAAACAGCGTGAGCAGCCCCAGATACGGCTACCGTCCGTCCGCTCCACCCATCTACCACCGACCTCTTCGTCTTCGCAGGGATAAAACGGGCAGAAGCACCAGGTGCAATCCTGCCCCTCGAAGTGACAGGGGTAATAGTCGCAGGATTCATTCGAACCGATCTGCTGCTGCTCGCTCACTATCTTCTTCAAATGCTCGTATGCGAGTGGATGCATCTTTGTGCCTCCGTCTTCTCAGTCCAATCGCTCCATCGTCTGCTTACTCTTATACCCAACGTGCTTGGTGATACTTATACGACAGCATTTCGGTGCTCTCGTGATTTGTCACGAAGATCACTCTCTTTCCGAACGCTTGGATAAGTACCGTGTGAGTGGATAAGAGAAGCCGCAGATATCGCAATGGAGCTTATCACCGGGCAGTTCGGCCCTGCAGAGCGGGCAGCGCCGTTTACCGTGACCCCGCGGGATCGCACCCACCACCGCTCTGTAGATCTCGTAGAAATAGAGATGCTCCTTGTTCATGAACTCCATCTGATATGTCCGCTTCTTCGCCTCGAATTCGGTATCCGAAATGGTACGCCGAATAACCTCGCGGAGTTCCGCTGCGCCGGATCCCACCTCGATCGGATCTTTCGCGCGCCAGGCGAGCTCGCCCAGTTCCGCCTCAAATGCTGTTCGTAAGAGCCATTTCCCGTAACTTCTATGGTCCCACTCCCGCACGAGCACGGCGGGATCGAGGGATAGTGCGAACTCAATCAGTCTCGGGTTACGGAACGGTTGCTGTATCGCTATGTCGAGTGATACGCCCAGCGAATTCGATGAGAAGCGCATCGTCCTGGCGATTCTGTTGATGTATGTCCGCACAGCATCGGGTGAGAGCGCATGCATGTAGGAATAGCCCGCAAAGAGCTCATCGGCCGCATCGCCGGTCATGACGCTGGTAATCCCCAGCTGCTGTGCCGCCTCTAACGCGGTATAGATGACCAGATCGTTGGGAAGCGCGGGGTCGAACGTCCGCAACGTCTCGATCACGGTCGGCAGTTTCTCAAGTGCCGCCGCTACCGTTACATAAATCACGTGGTGCTCCGCACAGAACTGCTGCGCGACCCTAGTGGCATACCGGAGGTCGGGTGCACGCGTTCCCGCAAGTGCGACGGTAATGGCCGTCGTTCGCGTGCCCTGCGCGGCGGAGATCGCGGCTAAGGTGCTCGTATCTAACCCGCCGGAGAGCAGTAATGCGTCTGTATCGCTCTCTGCCACGGCCGCGCTCAAGAGCGATCGTAGCTGCGTACGCGCCGCTTCCGCATTCTGGTTACTCACCGACATCATAAGGAACGTTCTTCAGCTCTGCTAATTTAAAGTACAGGAACGGGAGATACTAAAAATAAGTAGCTAGCAGCACCCGAGGCGAGATGAAAGCGTATTTCCAGCTCAAAGAGACCTTTGTTTGGATTACCGCGGACGAGAAGCGGTACATAGAGCTGGCGAAGGACGAGATACAGCGCCAGCGGCGAGAATTGGAACGGTTCGGGCGCTGGCACCCTTACTTCCTCGTGACACTCGAGCAGTATCAGCTCGGCGAGGCGGGTGGTGTGGGTGAGCGTGAACGTGAGCGTGAGACGCCTGAGATCGTAAGAAGAATGATCGAATCCACGGAGAAGTTCGGCATCGGCCCGATGGCCGCTGTTGCAGGGACGCTGGCTGAACTCGCGGTGGAAGCGATGTGTGATGCCGGTGCGACCTATGCGATGGTGGATAACGGTGGTGATATAGCACTGCTCAGCGATCGCGAGGTGCTCGTGGGCATATACGCAGGGGCGAGCCCATTCTCAAACAAGATTGCGCTGCGGCTCGCACCGTCGCCCTCGTTGCAGGCCGTGTGCACCTCCTCGGGCACGGTCGGGCATTCGATCAGCTTCGGAATCGCCGATGCCGCAACGGTGGTTGGTACAAGCGCGTCGCTCGCCGATGCCGCTGCTACTGCGCTCGGTAACGCTGTTACGGACGCGCAGGAGATCAAAGCGGCGTTTCGTGCCATCAGCCACGTAGCAGGCATTACCGGTGCACTGGTGATTCATAAGGACATGCTGGCGACGTGGGGAAACCTGCCGGAGCTCGTCAAAACTGAATAAGTTTTTACCAATGAGCTCAAAATTAATAGTAGAGCTACCGTAGCGGAGAACCGTATCATATCGTCTATTGAGCACCATGTCCTTTGCAGCCACCTGGGAACCGAGCGAATTGAAGCGCGTGGCGTCGACTGAAGGCGTCCACGAGGAGCAGTTGCAGCGATTGCTCGATGCCGGGCGCGTGGTCATCCCGCGGAATGCGAAACGGGCAGCGGACCGCGAATTTGTGCTCAAAGCGATCGGCGAACGGATGAGCACGAAGGTGAACGTGAATGTGGGCACGTCGAAAGATTACGTGAACCGTGCTGAAGAGGTGGAGAAAGTGCTCGTAGCGGTGCGCTACGGCGCGGACACGATAATGGACCTCTCGACCGGTGGCGACCTGGACGAGACGCGCAGACGTATCCTGAAGGAAGTTACCGTGCCTGTCGGGACAGTGCCCATCTACCAGGCGGCGCTGGAGCAGGCGGGAGCACGGGCAGTTGTGGATATGAGCTCGGACGACATGTTCAATGCGGTAAGGAAGCACGCGGAGGACGGTATCGATTTTGTAACGATTCACGCCGGTACGAATCTGACTGCACTGGAGCGCTTGCGGCGCAGCGATCGTATTCTGGACGTTGTGAGCCGCGGTGGCGCGTTCCTCGTTGCCTGGATGATCCATAACGAGCATGAAAATCCGTTTTATGCAGAATACGGATATCTGCTTGAACTCGCGAAGGAGTACGAGTTGACACTCAGTTTGGGCGACGGTATGCGGCCGGGCTGCATCGCCGATGCCTCAGATCGCGCGAAGTTCATGGAGGCCATTACGCTCGGCGAGCTCGCGAAACGTGCCCGAGCGGCCGGCGTGCAGGCGCTCATTGAGGGGCCGGGGCATGTCCCGCTGGACGAGATCGAAGCGTCGGTGAAGGTGATCAAGCACGTGACCGATTTCGCACCGCTGTATCTTTTGGGGCCGCTCGTCACGGACATCGCACCGGGCTACGACCATCTCGTGAGTGCGATCGGCGGCGCGGTTGCGGGCATGTACGGCGCGGACTTTCTGTGTATGGTCTCGCCCTCAGAGCATCTCGCCTTGCCGTCCGTCAGCGACATCAAGGAGGGCACGATCGTGACGAGGATCGCCGCGCACGCCGCCGACCTGGTTAAAGCGGGCCAGCGCGAGCTGGCGCGAGCAAAGGACGAGGAGATGGCACATGCACGCAAGAATCTGGATTGGGATCGGCAGCTTGAGCTCGCGCTCTATCCCGAAGAAGCGCAGCGAATACGGGCGAGCAGGCCATCTGAGAGCGACGCGTGCTCCATCTGTGGTGACTTGTGTGCGATCAAGCTGGTGCGGGAGTTTTTGAAGAAGTAAGGGTAGTGGCAGAGAGAGCAGGTACCTGAAAACAGTGATCAGGCACGCGCTCGCTACTTTACTTACTTATATGCCACTTTGAGTATGGCTTCAAAGGGGATGAACCCGATCTGGCGCTTATACTTCTCCTTTCCCTCGTACATGTCCAGCTTCCGGTTCTTCATATCCTCCACCACCATTGCTCTGATAATCGTTCCATTCACCAACTCAATTTCCGCTTCTATCGGAAGTGTCATCTCATCCTCCGTCCGTGATGCACGTCACGTACGGAGATTGTGATGAGCCGTTTAAATCTTCGATGCCTTGATTGCGAAAAGTCCGAAGATGTTACAGGCGTGTTTCGAATACGCACGAAGCGGTTACTTACGTTACGGCTTACAGGATCGAGCATCTCGCTTCCAGAATTCTCATCGCTGCTTGCTCTTGCGGCCCACCGCACTTCATGACCCGCTTTTTGTAGTTCTCTACCTGCTCTCGCATCTCCGCCTTTGCTCGCTCGTCTTCGGTACGATCAATCCTGGTTGCGATAATAGCAGCTTCAAGTACCGCGTTCCGCCCGCGATTTATCGCCGTTACCGCTTTTCGATTGATTTTGATCCTCTCGGGCCGCAAGAGAAATCGGACGTACTCAGCATGATCCTCTGCTGACGTTACTGAGAAGACAATCCATGCGTTCGCCTCCTTTAATACCGGTACAGCCTCAAAATCAGTGAAATAGGCGGCACGCAGATCCGCAAACGCGGTTGTTACGAAGACCACCACATCATCGGTCACGTTCGCCGCCAGCGTTCTGGTCTTCAGCACATTGGCAAGTGTCTGTGAGCCCCGGTAGAGCTTGACGGAATAGCGCAGGTCACCTGATTCCGTTCGCCTGGTAACAAGCCCGATCGGTGCGGCGTTCGGCGCGCCTGCACCCGATGTCGTCGTAACGATCACTTCCGATATTCCCTCAACGATCCCCGCTGCTTTCAGATCCATCATTTAGTAGACACTCGCTTAATATTCTATTCCTGACGTTGTGCTGCTGGTTTCGTCCCAGTAATGCTTGACCTTCTCCATGTGTGTGGCTATATCAGCCATCTCCAGTACCCGAGCACCCGGCTCTCTGCCGCTGAGTATGACGTCAGTATGACCTCTCATCGTCAACAACGTCAGGACGTCATCTTCGGCTAACAGCCCGAATTTTACCGCGTATAAAATCTCATCGAGAACCAGAAGGTCAGTCTGCTGCTCTTTGAGCACGCGCTGCGCGAGTTGCAGCCCCTCTTTCGCCTTCCGGAGATGCAGTTCCCGGGAACTCGCGTTTCGCAGAAAAAAAGGCGCGCCACAGAGCGATATCTGGAGGTTGTCAATCTTCTTCAAAAACTGATATTCCCCGGTTGTTCGCCGTCCTTTCATGAACTGCAATATGACTACCTTCTTGTTATGACCCAACGTCCTTATAGCATGACCGATGGAGCTGGTGGTCTTTCCCTCGCCTTTCCCGTAATAAACGATAATCTTGCCCTCACCGGTGCTCATCGTTCGTGTATACTATTGGTCACGTATCGTAAAAGACTCACGCACCGCATGCTCAGTATTAGACGAGGATGTCAACGCGACGCACGGTAGAAACATTCATGCCTCAGTCATAGAACAAACAGGCAAGGGCTCAAGGCGGGGTGGATACCGACCGAACGGTGTCTCTAGCGTGGCCTTTTCTGCGTTCTTGAGTCTTTCCTTTTGAGATTGCGTTGGAGGCGACGATCGACTACGAGTTATGCTACGGTCTGCTCAAGAGTCCGGGGCACCACGTGGCGATGGCGCATCCGTTGAAGACACGGATGATCGCGAACACTGGGCGGAGCGTTCATCACATCTCTCATGTCAAAGAGACTCATTTATTCGTCGTTTATTCTGTCAGCTAAATCAATTCTCGCTCTGCTCTATGGTATGCCCTAACTTGCTCGAGAACCTTTGGATAGTCGGCAAATAGAGCTTCTAAATCTACCGTTACCACCACATCAAAAATGCCTAAAGCTGCTATCGCACTCCCACTTCTTCACTTGCTTCTCTGGTTACTCCTCCATGCTTATCGCACCTTGCTCACAAACGTCTACGCAGGTCTCACAATCGGTGCACTCCTCAGCATTTACTACTGCATGTTGCTCTCTTCCATGTGGTGCACTGCCGGGGTCGTCCTCGACCAGGCTAATGCACTCCACTGCACATTCCTCTACACACATGCTCGTTCCTTTCTCTTTCCGTCCTTTACAGCCGTCACACTTCTCCAAATCTACCACTGCGGGCATTTTTTCTCATCACACTCCTTTATTTATCTTTATTTATTCACTCATCTCCGCACATATAAAATTGCCATCTCCTTATGGGAAAAAAGCCGCTCAGGTTCCGCGGCAACCGTGATTAGCCCCTTTTCTCATCCTCAGAGAGCCAGAATACCTTCTCCCGGTATGTTACCTTCTTTATCTTCCCGCTCTTCGCCAGCCGCTGCAAACTCTCCTGAACGGCTTCTTCCTCAACCTCGAAGTGCTTCAGCGTTTCTATGACCTGCTCCTCCCGCATGGGGTGCCGTCTGATTATAGCTAAAATAGCCTCTTCGGGGTTGCTGAATCCCGCAATGGAGAATTCACCCTGCTCCTCTGCCGTGATGTCCACCACGTTCAGATCGCTGAGTATCTCCTGTGCTAACACGATGGCTTCTTGATCAGGCGGAACGGCCCATGGCTCCGCAGGTGGTCGTATGGGGACATTTATATAAAGCCGGTCGGGCTCTATCCGCTCGAGTCTGCGTTTCAGTGCTTGCAATTCTGCTTCCGAGTCATTGAGCCCCTTTACCAGCATAACCTCTACCCAGAGCTCTCCCGCATATGCTCGCCTGAACCGTTCGATACCCTCGACCATCGCATCAAACGCGATCCCGCGAAACGGTCGGTTTATCTTCCGGAACGTCCCGGCAGTGCCCGCGTCCAGTGAGGGCATCACCACATCAGCCAGCGAAAGCTCGTTTCTCACGTCCGCTTGGTACAGCAGGGAGCCATTGGTATCAACGGCTACGGGTATATCAGCCAGCTCTTTCGTCTTGCTGATGAGCCAGCCAAGACTTTTACATAACGTCGGTTCGCCTTCACCGATGAAGGTCACAAAATCTATCTCATGTTCGCTCCCTTCTGGCTCTAGCACTCCCTTGATCTCGTTCAGTAGCTCTTCCGGTGGGAAGAAATCTCGACGCTCATTGGTCATGTGTGTTGTCCGGCCCAGCTGGCAGTAGACGCACGAGTAGTTACAGGTCTTGAAGGGGATGGGATTGACTCCCAGAGAGCGACCAAGCCGTCGTGAAGGAACCGGTCCGTAGACCCGTCTCATTGTATGCGCTCCCACATATCCCGTATCCTCTTCGATACCGCTCCTTCAGAGAACTCGGTCACCGGCAGACCTGCGACCATAGCCGCGGTGACCAAAGAATCATAGGGGATCTTGCCAACGATCTCCACGCCGCGCTGCTGGCAGAACGCCGCAATGCGGTCGCTGTTCTTCTCACTCAGGTCGTACTTGTTGATGCAGACAACTGAGCCAATCCCAAAGTGTGTGGCTACATCCAGGATTCGCTCGAGGTCGTGCAGGCCGGATAGTGTGGGCTCGGTAACGATAAGTGCGAGGTCCACACCGGTCAAGGATGCGATTACCGGGCAGCCGATGCCGGGCGCACCGTCAATCAAGATGAGATCGCACCCGTCCCGCTCGGCGACCTCCCGCGCCAGCTCTCTCACAACCGTAACCAGTTTCCCGGACGCCTCTTCCGCAGTATTGAGCTGCGCATGCACCATCGGGCCGTACTTCGTGGTTGAGACGAAGGCGTACCCGGAGACGCGTTCCTGTAGCGAAAGCGCCTCCTGCGGACACGTGTAGACGCACGCGCCGCAGCCTTCGCAGCGTGCGGGATTTACCGCGTAGCCTGAATCCTCTGTCGACACGATGGCATTGAATCTGCAGGTCTCCGCGCACGTGCCGCACTCGGTACACAGCGATTTGTCCATGACAGCGACCTTTAGTCCTTTGAATTCCTGCTGCCGTTCCAGTTCAGGATGCAGCAGCAGATGCAAATCAGGCGCATCAACATCACAGTCTGCAATAACTTTGTTCTCCGCGAGGACCGCGAACGCGCCTACAAGCGTGGTCTTGCCCGTGCCGCCCTTGCCGCTGATTACCGTGAGTTGTTTCATTGCTCGCGCTCCTTTTCCTGCTCCTCCGCAACCTGCTTCATCAGCGCGGCAAATCGATCCTGCCATTCAGGTAGCTGTTTTATAAAGGGCACACCCTCGGAATAGCACTCCGCAATTAGTTTATCATGCGGGATCTCAAGCAGCATCGGTAAGCCCTCGCTCTCGCAATACGCATAAACGCCTCGATCGCCGATCCCCGCTTTGTTGACCACCACACCACAGGGGATTGCGAGCATGCGGAGCACAGCAACCGCAAGCTTCAAATCATAGAGCCCGAACGGTGTGGGCTCAGTCACGAGGATACAGTAATCACTGCCCTGCACCGCTGCAATCACCGGGCAGGCAGTCCCCGGGGGGACGTCAATAATCACGGTCTTTTCTGGATCGATCTCCGCTTTTACCTGATCGATCAGGGGTGTCGCCATGATTTCACCGATATTCAGCAGCCCGTACACCAGCTCTATGCTGCCGTCGCCACTCCGCCCCTTCTTGATCACCCCGATCTCACGTGGCTGCTCACTGATCGCGTCCTGCGGGCAGACCAGGGAGCACAAGCCACAACCGTGACAGAGTCCCGGAAAGACCATCACCTCCTTCTGCGGCACGACAACGAGTGCGTTGTATTCACAAGCAGACGCGCACTTCCCGCAGAAATCACACCGCGCGTAATTGATCGCGGGCACCAGTGTATACGCGGACTTCGTCTCACGAATCACGGGATTCAGGAAGAGGTGTGAATTCGGCTCTTCGACATCGCAATCGAGCAATTGCACCTCTTCATCGCTCAGCGACAGGGCGAGGTTAACGGCAACGGTGGTCTTGCCCGTGCCGCCCTTACCGCTCGCTACTGAGATAATCATCACTTCTTCACGTTCTAACTAACTAACTAACTAATTGACGCTCTGGCGTTGGAAGCGCTTAATTTAATGTCGGTGCTCTTTACACGCATTGCTCTCGCAGGCCTCGATAAGCGCGCCCGCCTGAAACGCTCTGATTGCGTCTTCTACCGTGCCACGGGCACCAACGTAGACCTCGATCCCGAACTGCTCAAAAGCGGCGATCGCACGCGGTCCCAAGCCTGAGCAGAGCAGTACCGCCGCACCTGCCGCTGCAACGAGCTCCGGGGTGTTCTCGACGCCGCCGAAATGCTCGCCTGTATTCTGCATAACCGTCACCTCGTTATTCGCCATGTCCACGACAGTGAATGTCGGTGCGCGTCCGAAATGCTCGCTTACTAGTGCATTCAATCCACCAGATCCCAACGTGGGAATACAGAGTTTCATATCCCGTTTATCCCCCTACCTTCTCTTCTCTTCTTACTCTTATAATCGTCCAGAGCCGCGTGGAGCGTGTTCGCGGCAAGCAGAGCGCAATGGATGTTCTCCTCGGGCAAACCGCCCAGAACAGCCAAAACGTCACTGTCCGTTATCCGTGAGGCTGCGGCCACGGTCTTTCCTTTCACCAGTTCGGTGATGACGCTGCCGCAGGCCGTGGAAGCGCCGCAGCCGTCGGTGAGGAATTTACAATCCACGATCGTATCGCCCGCTACGTTCAGGTGTATCTGCACGGTATCACCACACGGGCCTGTTACTCTGGCAGCACCGTCAGGATTTCGCAACTCGCCGACGTTCTTCGGGTTGTACGCGTCCGCAAGCGTCCGTTCTGTGTATACCGCGCTCTCTTCCTTCCGAATCGTCTCATCTATGCCCGCTACAAACTCGTCAAAATCAGAAACGTCCTTACTCCTGATGCTCGCTCCTTCCTTCTGGCGCTCTTTCGTCATCTCAACTCACTTAGCCACTACCATCCCTTCACTCACGTAACGCTGTCCTGCTACAGCAATAGTTCTAAGGCAAAAAGAAAAAAGAATAAATGGGGAAGAGCCGGTTTACCTTACTACTTCAGCTCTTCCAGGCGCTTCTTTATCTGCGTTAACTGGTCGCCAAGCATCTGCGCCTGCGATTCAAGCAGTTCGATCTCCTGCTCTTTCGACAGTGCGGGCATGCCTGCCTGTGCCGGTGTCAGCCCAAACGGCACGCCTACCCGAGCTGCTGCTGGCGCTTGCTGCTGCAGCCACGATGCAAACTGAGGCATCTGCCCGGTCTGCGTGAGATACTGTGCGCCAGGCGGCATTCCGGTTGGACTCCGATCAGCCCAGCCTGGCGAGTAACCAAACCGCATCCAGCCTGGCAAGCCAGTCAGGTAATACATATTTCTCCTTCTATAGCCACCCATTTCTTCTTTGCCTCCTAAACTGGTTTTACAACCATTACAAACCGTCTCTCTCCCTTCTCTCTCTCTCACTCAGTCAGGGCCTCGCCATTTTAGACCCGCATTTGGGGCAGGTTTGCTCGTAACAGGGTACCCCAACTTGATGTGGCATGGTATAGCCACACTGCGGGCATCGGCATTCCCCGCCGGGGCCCAAACCACTGCCACCCATGCGGCCTCGACCCTGACCACCTCGTCCTATTCCTTGGCCTCGTCCGCCACCACGGCCCATGCCACTCATCTTACCAGAGCCACCTCCCGTAGGGCGCGCCGTAATATGGTATGGGGTATGCTGCAGGCGCTATTGGTCCGTACATGCCGGTCCACCACCCTCGGGGAAGCCAGGGGAAGTTCCGACAGAATGGATAGGGATTGCCCATGCCCCTTCCGGGTCCGAACCCTGACAAAAATCCTCTTCCACGTCCCATTCCTCTTCCTCGCGGCATATTCATCCCTCCTTCTTCAATTCTGCTATCCGCTTCTTCACCTCTTCCAGATTCTTCTCCAGCGACTCCACGATCGTTGAGAGCTGCTCGATGTCCTCGTCTTTTGCTTTAGTAGGTACGGCGGGTGTTTGCTGCGGTTGCTGTGGCGCTGGTTGCTGCATGCCGAGCCCCATACCGCGGCCCATGCCTCTGCCGCCGCCTCGTCTGCCACCGAGACCCATACCGGGTCCGCTGCCGGCACCAGCGCCCATACCAGCATGAGCAACTACGGTTGCCGTGCCTGCTTCGGCGAGCTTACCCGTTTGGTACAGCTCAATCGCGTCCTTCACCGTGCCGTATGCGCCCGTTGCGATCTTCACGCCGGCCGTCGAGAGCACCTGGAATGCGTTGGGGCCCATGTTGCCGGAGATCACCACGTCGACGCCTTCATTCACCATAGCTTGAGCCGCCTGGATGCCCGCACCTCCCGGTGCGTTCAGAGCAGCATTCGGCACCGCCTCGAACGCCATCGTCGCTGGATCAACGATCACGAAATACTGACTGCGTCCAAAGCGCGGGTCTACCTGCGCGTCCAATCGATCCGCGACTGCGGTTACACAGATTTTCATCTCTTCAGTTCACTTGCTCCATATGAATATATATTCAATCCCCTATATAAAGTTACGTCTGCTCCACGCCGGCTCCGCCTTCCACGAATGTGCGGATGTTCTGCACGATCAGCGCAAACGCTTCGCTCACTTTCGAGTCCTTTTGCATGACAAACGGTGTGCCGCTGTCAGCGGCTTCGACCATATTCGGGTCCAGCGGGACTCGCCCGAGGAACGGAACGCCCAGTTCCTGAGCCGCTCGCTCCCCGCCGCCGTACTTGAAGATATTAATCTCGTGGCCGCAGTGCGGGCAAACAAATCCGCTCATATTCTCCACGATCCCGATGACCGGCACGTTCAGTACGCCTGAGAAATTGACGGCCTTGCGTGAATCCAGAAGCGCGAGATCCTGCGGTGTGGTCACGATGATCGACCCATCAACCTTCTTGAGCAACTGCGCGACGCTGAGCGGCTCGTCACCGGTGCCCGGTGGGAGATCGATGATCAGGTAATCCATATTCCCCCAATCGACCTCCGAGAGGAACTGACGTATCGCATTCATCTTCATCGGCCCGCGCCAGATGACCGGTGAATCGCGATCGGGTAACAAGAACCCAATCGACATGGCTCGCAATCGCGGTGTTACCAGTATCGGCTTGATCATATCCCCCGAGATCTCCGGTCTTTGGTCCTCGATCCCCAGGATCTTCGGAATGTCCGGCCCGTGGATGTCCGCATCCATAAGCCCCACTTCCAGGCCCTGCATACCGAGTGCGAACGCGAGATTCGCCGCCACTGTTGTTTTCCCCACGCCGCCCTTGCCGCTCATCACCATGATCTTATACTTGACCTTCGCCATGCTCGTGGCAACGGCATCTTCTTGCTGTTGCTTCTTTTCCGCTCTTTTCTCTTCACTCATCTATATGGTATCACCCCTAACCAGACCTTAACCGTACCTTAAAGTAATCCTTTTCGCCCGTGCCGACCCGCACGCCAGCCAGGGGGCAGCGCGGGAGCAGGTACGTGAACCTCCTCCTTCGTGAGTACGTAATCGCCACCTTCGATCCGAATAGCTTTTCCCTCAATGAATGCTTCCGCGATCTTCCGATGCGCTTCACTCACTATCCGATGGAAGGTCGGCTGTGAGACGCCCATGCGCTTCGCTGCTTCCTCCTGGCTCAGTCCGAGCTGGTCTTTCAAGCGAATGCTCTCCAGTTCCTCGAGCTTCAGGACGATCTCCTTGAGCGTGGATCGGGAGCTGAGCTCATCGCCGCGCGGTCCGACCCGTGGTTCGAAGTAGCGATACTGAGGTTGAAAGCCGACGCATCGGCATCGTCTTCGGCCTGGCATAGTAAGGTATAGTAACGTATAGGCGCTATCTGAATATATATTCGCACAGCAAGCAGGTAACGGTTTGGAGGCTCCCTTGCTCGCCACCGCGCGTGCGCCAGAGCTGGCACTTACGCACTCGCCGTTAGTTACCGTGAAAGCTTCTTATGGCAGAGCGCTTGGTATACTAACTAACAGGGTAGAGAGAATTACGCGATGTCACGAAGCAGTAAACCGAAGCGCATTGAGCTCGAATGTCCGCGGTGCTGGGTTGCGTTGCAGCAGGAAGAGGTGGAGGTTCGGGGGCGGCCGAACGTTATCATCGACGTGTGCCCCACCTGTGGTGGGATCTGGCTGGACTCGGGGGAATTGAACAGGCTCCTGCGAGACAGAAAGCTCTCAGATTATCTCACCAAGCATATCGGGACCCAGAGCAAGAGCCAACTGGTTTGCCCCAGTTGTGGCTGGTTGATGGACATCGAGACCGCAGAGGACGTGGACGTGGATGTCTGCCTGAACTGTGGCGGCGTCTGGCTCGATGCGGGTGAGCTGGAGAAGCTGAAGGCGATCTCGAACGAGGGCTTTGAGGGTGACGAGCGCGTGAAAGAGGAAGAGCGGTGGGAAGAGCTGATGCAGCGGGGGCGAGAATCAGCACTCGCTGGGCTCTTGAGACGGTTAGCGCGCCGGTAAACGCAGGAGATGGCAGAGCCTCACCATCCGGACTCCTCGACCCGTAATCGCTCGATGATCTCGTCGATAACCGCTCTCAAATTCCGCTGATTATCAAAGTCCGGCATCGTTAGCGTGCTCAGCTTCGCCGCGCGGATCAGCGCAATGAGATTGTCAAGCGCGCGCTCCACATCGTCAACGATGCTCACGGTCGCATACCGGGACGTGCGTGAGAACGGGTTCAGATCAACTGAGATCACTCGCTTGCCCATCTTGATGAGCGCTTCACAGCGATCGCCGTCCTCCAGGGGGGTGAACACGACGTCCGCGGCATAGATGCCTGCCGTATCAGCACGTGCACGTGCGTGCGCGATACCCGGAATGCGCGCCTCCGCCTCGCGACCCAGAACGTTCGTGGCGCCCAGCCGCTCCAGATGCTCCACTATCCGTCGCACGCGCTCTTCAGTCCAGTAAAAAATATTGACCTCCAGTGGTGCGGGTATACGCGCGCCTAGGGCGATGAGCTTCTCGGGCACCAGCGCGGCAACATTGCCGTTTACTGAGATCACCGGCTTCTCCGCCGTCAATAACAGCGCCGCGGCAGCCTCCGTCGCTCTCATCGCCGCCGGTAATGTTCGCTCGCCGATCAGGTAGTCGAACGCCTCGCCGCGACCGTGCGCAATCAGACCCTGCTTGCTCGTTATGCCCGCTTCGATGCCCGCAACGATCTTCTCGCGTTTTTGCAGCGATTTATAACGCGGGTGTGATTCCGGAATGGTAACCATTGGACTATCCTTTTCAATTTGCTCGTTAAAAAGGGGTTACTTACCGCGGCATCAGCGGATAGAATAGAATCCCCGGGAATACCGTGGTATGAATCTCAGCCTGCAAAAACGTGTTCAAATACCGAACGAATGAGGAACGTTGCGTGAACTCGGGTATTGTGTGTGGAGTTCTAAGGCTCGCTATCTATATCCTGCGTATAGAAATTTCGCGCTTCTTCGGCATGATCTGGCGGAGAATCGCCTTGAATTGCGCGTCGTCGATCTTGCTCTTGATTCTACCGGACTGCGCGAGTGCTATGAGCTGCGCCTCCAGCTGCTCGGCCAGCTCCGGCTTGGCCATCCGGATGGTATTCAACCGCTCTCGTGCTTCTGCCGTGAGGATCTGCCGCAGAATATTCTTTTTGAGCTCCTCGAGCTCCTGTCGCCGTTGATCCTCCGAGACTGCTGCTTCCTGCTCCTGCTGCATCTGCGCCATCTTCTGCCTTCGGATCGCAGCTAGCTCCTCCTCGTCTGCCATCTTCCCTTTTCTCTCACTCACTCCTTCTTCGGCGTCTCGGTTCCCGTCCGCAGCAGCTTCAGCTCATGTGCCGTGTTATCAAGGAAGCTCATACCTTCGGCCGAGATCTTCCGGCCGCGCTTGGTCTTCGTTACGTACCCTGCACGCTCTAACTGCATGAGTACCTCGCGAATGATCTTCCCGGAAGCCTCCCGGAACCGCTCTTTCTTCGTGCCCCTGTTTACTCTGCTACCGTAATAGGTACGAAGTCGTGCGACGCCGACCGGGCCATGGAGATAAATCTGTCTGAGCACTGAGGCACAGCGTACCCACCACCAGTCTGGATTGTCGGGTGGGAGCTCCTTATTCGCACCCCGTTTCACATTCACACTCCATTTTGGGGGCGTAATAGCCTTGTTCTTTTTCAGCTTCTCGCCCACCAGCTTCACCAGCTGATCCGGTGACACGTCGTATACCGTCGTCATCTTCGTCTACCCATTTATATGCCACCATCACATAAAAGTTTCTGTAATATAAGGGTTCGCGAGCTCGAGCACGGAGAGCGGGTAAATGGAGGTCAAGATCGGTCTGGAATGCCATGCGCAACTGCTTACGAAGTCTAAATTATTCTGCTCCTGCTCCACCGATTATCAGGGCGCAGAGCCGAATACGCACGTCTGTGCGACCTGTCTGGGCCTCCCGGGCGCCTTGCCCGTGGTGAATCGGCGTGCGGTACGCTACGGGATCAAAATTGCGCTCGCGCTGGGCTGCCGCGTGCAGCCGGAGATTATCTTCTACCGCAAGAATTACTATTACCCTGATCTCCCGCGTGGGTTCCAGATTACGCAGTACGACTTTCCCATCGCCTTCGATGGTTTGGTGCGAATAGCGACCGGTGAGGATGATGGCAGCAAGGAGCGGGAGATTCGTATCAGACGGGTGCATATGGAGGAGGATCCCGGGCGGCTGGTCTACCGGGGCACGATCGATACCGCCACCTACGCGCTGGTCGATTATAACCGATCAGGCATCCCGCTCGTCGAGATCGTTACGGAGCCGGACTTGAAGTCGCCGAAAGAGGCACGTGCTTATCTGAACAAGCTCCGGAGCATTCTGGAGTATCTGGACGTCTTTGACGGCGATCTGGAAGGCTCGATGCGCGTCGATGCGAACATCTCGATCGAGGGCGGCCAACGTGCAGAGGTAAAAAATATCTCCTCGTTTAAGGGTGTGGAGCGCGCGCTGCTCTTCGAGATCACGCGGCAGAAGAATATGCTGCGCCGCGGGCTCACCGTGCAGCAGGAGACGCGGCACTATGATGAGGTACGCGGCATCACGCTCTCCATGCGGACGAAGGAGTTTGAGCATGATTACCGCTACTTCCCTGAGCCCGACCTCGTCCCGATCCGTATAGCGCCCTATATCGATGACGTCCGAACGGAGATCCCGGAATTACCGGACGAGAAGAAGCAGCGGTTCATGGCGCAGTACGGGGTAACGCGAGAGCATGCGAATGCGCTCACTTACGACCTCCATATCGCGGACTATTTCGAAGCGGTCGCAGCCACGATCGAGCCGAGATTGAGTGCGACCTGGATCGCGGACGTCCTGAAAGGCGAGTTGAATTATCGGTCTCTCGCCATGAGGGAGGCAGTTACCAGAATCACACCCGAGCATTTCATGGTCATTCTGACGGAGTTGAAGAAGGGCGTGATCACCGAACGGGGCGCGACGGAGATCATCCGTGAGATGCTCGACCACGGCGGCTCACCGGGCGAGATAATCGAGCAGAAAGGCCTGGGCAGCGTCGGCGGCGACGAGCTTGCTAACGCGATCGAAGCGGTACTCACGGAGCACGAAGCTGCCGTGCAGGATTACCAGGCGGGCAAGCAAGCGGCCTTGAACTTCCTCGTCGGGCAGGTGATGAAGCAGACCCGCGGGCGGTCAGAGCCGAAAGAAGTGCGTACACGGCTCGAAGCGCGCTTGAAGTACTAAGTAAGCTAAAATAAAGAAAAAAACGGAAGAGATTTCGAGTGATTATCTCTTCCGCAGTCAGTCGTATGCTCAGGTGCAGCGATCGGGGTAAACACGCGACATTCTCAACGCGGTGAGAAGGCCTTTATACCTCCTAGGATCTGGTTCACTGAAAGGACTGAGTGCGTTTTGAACCTTATGTAGAGGGCATATTTTTCTGTTCCTATGAAGACCTCCTGGGCAGTCCCCTCCATGATAGCATATCCTGCGCGCTTGCCCGGCTTTTCGTCTTCTCTCTTCTCTGAAAAACACCTTACCCCATCTAGATATTCGTTCTGATCCTATTCATATTT
>CAZFWT010000035.1:0-19642 GCA_964522635.1 uncultured Halobacteria archaeon
CATGCCCGGATAGATCGTGAGTGACAGGTCGTAAATCTTCAGGGTCTTCTCACTCAGCTCCATATCACGGTCACCATAGTTCGCACATTCTTTTGCCAGGATACTGATAAATACAATACCATAGATACTATGTTCCTCGCGGCATGAAATAGTATGGTAGTAACTGATTCGATTTATACGTAACGCCTTTGTGATACTAACATAGACGCGCCATCCGGTTATTTTTGTGATTTCAGGTTCTGAGGATTGGTGTGGTGAACGGCTGGTGTTTCAATGAGCGTCATCTTAATAAGCTACAGCAATGAATACATACTAAGCATGAGCGGGAAAAATTTTGGTGGCGTTCTCGTAATCGTAGCGCTCGTTCTGGGCGTTCTCTATCTCAGTCCCGCGGACCTACTAACGCCAGGAGTAGCGGCGGATGAATCACAATCGGTGTACCATACAAGACTGATAGAGTTCTTACCGAATGCTCCCCCGGGTTGGTCCCGACACGTTGAGGAGTGGAGTATTGCAGAAGGCACGTACAATTTGAATGCGAATTTAACGTCAAAGACGATCGATGCGTATGTAAGTATTTCAGATCACGGCGGCAGTTTTTCAGTGCAAGAATTCTGGGATCGCCTTCTTGACCCAGAAAGAAATGCCACAACCATAACCGTTCAAGGCTTTCAAGCAGTGGAGTCAGAAGAGGATAGCCGTTATTTTCTCAGGGTTAACATACATGACCGCTTCTTCGTGAGTATTTATACTAATCGAGACAAAGCAACGCTCTACTACTTTGCGAATGTACTGGACTGTAACGAAATCGCAGCCATGGAAGATTCCGGAAGTAATGCGCAGGGATTACAACCGGTAGTACGGCATACTGAATTGCGTGAGTTCTTACCCGATGCTCCCCCGGGATGGGAACAGAACGTAGACGGATTGCATGTTGCATCAGGCAGGTACACGGTAAATACCACGACTGATTTTACGACAACCGATGCATACGTGGGTATTTTGGATTACGGTAGCACCGTTTCAGACCAAGAATTCTGGGATCGTCTTCCGGAGCCTGACGGTGAAACAAAAGAAGTAACCATCAAGGGATTTCCAGCAAGAGAGGAATATGTAGCAGACGTCAATTACTATATCCTGCAGGTTAACCTGCATAACTGCCTCTTGGTGACTATCGCAACTCCGAGGGACAGAGAGACGCTTTACTACTTTGCTGACTCACTCAACTACAACGAGCTTGCCGCTTTAGCTGGCACACCTGCAGACAGGAAAACGCCGGGATTTGGATTTGCTATGGTTGTTATTGCATTATTCGGAACAGCTTTTATTGCGCTAAATAGGCGCAACCACAGGTATTATCGATGAACTTGTCGAAATGGGTTCAAAACGTGTCATGATGCTTGAAATGCCGAATCGTTCCGGTTCAGGCATCGTACCTTTTTAATCTCGCTCTGCAATTGTTCCTCAATGTACCAAACGCTCGTGCAGACCGTCATCCCTGTCTTCTCGATCATCGTACTGGGGTACGGGATCGGCAAGGTCCGAAAAATTGAGGTGCAGACGTTCGTCGACCTGATCGTGTACGTTGCAGCACCGTGCTTGATCTTCGCCTCCGTCTCCCGCAGTGATATCAACCTCACCGATTTCACCACCCTGGCAGGCGCAGCACTGGCAGTTATTCTCATTATGATGACGGTCTCGTTCCTCATCTTGAGGCTGCTTGGATCAAAAAAAACAGGCCTGTATCTTCCACTCGTCTTCGGGAATACCAGCTATTTGGGCTATCCAGTCGCACTCTTCGCCTTCGGCATGGACGGGCTCTCACGCGCGGTCGTCTACGACATGATGAACTCGCTCGTGATCTTCAGCCTCGGGATTTATGTGATTAATCACCGGAACGAGCTGCTCGAAGCCTTTAAACTCCCGCTGCTCTACGCCGTCCTCATCGGCTTAACGGTTAACCTCCTCCACCTACCCGTGCCTGACGTGCTCTTCAGGCCGGTAGAGATGATCGGCATGATCACCATTCCGCTCGCGTTGCTCGTGCTCGGCTACAAGCTCACGGAAATCAGGATCAGTGCGGCGAAACTAGCGGTTTCCGCATCTCTGTTCAGGATTTGCGGCGGGTTCGCGGTTGCACTTGCGGTCAGTACGCTGCTGTCCCTCGACGGCATGGTCAGGAACATACTGCTCCTTCAGGCTGCCATGCCCTCGGCCGTCATGGGCATGATCCTGGCCGCGAAATACGACCGTGACGCCTCCCTGGTCGCTTCGGTCGTGCTCATCACCACGGTCATGAGCGTGGTCTCGATCCCGCTCATCTTGACCATTCTCTAATTCGGTTCGGCGACCAAAACTAGAAAAAATGGTGATGAGGATCGCAGCATAGCAGATCTGTGGAAGGGAGAGAGCACGCAACAGGAACGATAGGGGCTGCGTATCTGAGAAATAAAAATAGAAAAAAATAAAAAGGGAAAAAACTTTTAGTTTTATTGGAAGGGGTGGCCCGGTCTTCACTCGGCTATCTCTTCCAATCCCATTACTGAATCGTGTAATTGAAATACATCGCCCAGTTTCTTCCCACGTTGAACTGGTCACCCTCGCCCCAGGCAGTCTCATCTTGTATTACTGCACCAGTTTCGTTCAGAACCACAACCTCGGCATGAGCAGCGATGAAAACTTCGGTACCTGCTGCCAAGTTTTGTGGGATTTCGTAGGTGTAATCTGCGGTCGCAGTCTCATTCGAATACGCGAATTTTCCTGGCTTCGGATTGCCATTCCCCGTCTGCGGAATATCCGCCTTGTCCTCTTCAACAGCTAGATGTGACTCGTTGATAACCCAGTCTCCTGTAGTGAGATATGTTACGTAAAGCGTATTGGCATCATTCCAGACGCTAACGGTTCCAACGGTGATATTCTGGTCTGCGGTCAAATTGGTGACAAAGGGATCAGCCTCTGTGTGAGCCATTCCGAGTACTGCTGCTAGCATAAGAACAGTTACTAACGCTATTCCTGGAGCCCAAATTGTTGCTTGTTTCATCTTCTTCAAATCACCTCCTTTTTGGTGTATCCATCTGCGATGCAGATGACGTAATAGCCATTCCAGATAAGGTTCCCATATAGTGAACCAATTGGAATATTTTAAAACGTAATCTATCTTGTTAATCCCAGGCAAAGTTGTAAGACTTAACATGTTGTACTTATTGAACAAGAGCCGACATGCAAGCGCGTAAGCCACCATCATAATGAGTACGGATAAACCTCCTGGTTTTCTGTGTCCAATAACTATTTTCAGGAGCCATCCAAAACAATCATTTTGCTTCTTTCCCCTGCTGTGCTAACGGCAGCAATGCGACTCCGCTTCATATTCTGGAGTTGCTTTTGCAGCAGTGCCTGTACTTCCTCATCACACTCGCAGGCCGCGGTCAATTGGTACGTGCTCGTATCGCTCACGAACGGCCATCGTGCCGATTTTAATGCTGATAGATCATTGCTAGCCCCCAACGTCTAAAGCTCAGAGAGCTAAAGCTTCCGGAATACGGGCTTTCAGGTATTTAAGTAGGGCGGGGTCATTATATCCTACGGTAGAAACCGGGCGGGGCAGTAGGGTAGCCAGGTCTATCCTCGTGGCTTTGGGAGCCATGGACCCCAGTTCAAATCTGGGCTGCCCCATCCCATCCCATTCCATCAAACTCTCGTTGCGCAGACCGTTTAGCAAAGCAACAACAAGGAAGGAGAAATTCACCAGAAGAAGCATGTACTCTCTCTGGCTCTATTACGCGAACGAGTGTGCAGCGGCTGTTCCCGCGGTAAAGAGCGCTTTAGAGGATGTTTTTGGTCTTGAAACGCACGAAGTAGTGCAGTTAAACCCAACAGCGGTCAAAAACGCATACAACGTACGAAGATGCCAGTACAACGCCTCGAAACTCCTCTCATCGCTTATCCAGAGTATGGCGCGCGTGCCTACAGCCCGGGATGCTGTCGCACTCTGGATGGTGCGTGACGATATGTACGTGGCGGGCATGAATTTCGTTTTCGGGCTTGCGCATACCGGCAAAGCCGCTGTACTCTCCATTCATCGACTGTACTCCGATGAGTTGATCGTCAAGGAGGCGATACATGAGCTGGGGCATGTCCTGGGGCTGCAGCACTGCACCAACGGGTGCGTGATGCAGTACTCGAATTCGTTGGCCGAGGCGGAGGCGAAGCCGGCGCGGCTCTGTGAGCGGTGTCGAGCCCGCATAAGTTATTTATAGCAAGGGCGTCGATCTACTCTCATTGTACAGAGCAATCACTGCCCAGCAGACATGAAGAAAAAATCCCTGGCGGACGTTACCGAACCCCAAGTCTTGGTGAAAATCTTAGCGGTATTTGTAGTGCTGCTCATGGTGGTCATCGCTCTTTTTGCCTACACGCTCTGGTGGAGCAGTCCTCAGAACAACGAGCACTTACAGAGGGCCGGTCTGGAGATCGTTGATATCGAGATCGAGGAGCCCACGCCGTCAATTCTCAATGATAAATTCATCGCCATTGATCTCGGCGAATCGGTGATCCTCAATATCACGGTCAAGAACGTCGGCGAGAATATATCCTCTGGTGAGGACTATTGTGTCGGGCTCGCCGTGATTACCAGGGACGGCGGCAAATACTGGCGCTTGCCGCCTGACCAGTATGTCGGGATCGACCTGGGCCCCGGAGGAACCTCACGGCACACCTTCGCCGCGACGAATAAACGCGAATTGCCCTTCCGCGGGTCGTTCGAGCTACAGGGATATGTCCGGTTGGTAAATACCGGCGAAGAGCTCTCACGAAGCGAGATCGTGATCGTAGAAGTGCGGTATCCCGACTGAGTGTTTTTGGATGTAGCTGTGCACGCACGGGCGCTCATTCAGCCGCTCTTCGCCTTCCTTCGCGCGCGATATTCAAAGAGAATCACGACCACGAGGACGAAGAGACAACCGAGGAAGAACCAGAGCCCGGGATGCAGGAAGAGATCGAATCCCGCTCCAGCTTCGACTGCCTTCTCAGGTAATGGTGCCGGTGCATACAACGGTGCATCAGCACCGCCACCGTACCCGTCCGGTACGGATCGTATAGCTATATCCTCGACTGGACCCGCACCCAGCCGCATCATCAACCCCTCGATCACCAGCGAGCCGAAGACCGCAACCGCGATGAGGGTCAAATAGCGCTTCAAGGCAGCGATCACGTCGCTTCTCTCTGCCGTACCGGGTGCGATGACCACGTATTTGCGCTGCGGTGCGTAAAGCTTCACCGGTTTCATCTTCCTGCTGTATCGCGTCCGCGCGACCTTGACCAGTCCCGCCTCCGCCAGCTTCTCCAGGTTGTACTGCACCGTCGTCAGCGGAATTTCCAGTTTCTCCGCGATTTCCGTCGTTGACCGCGGCGCATCTGAGATAGTCTCCAGAATATCCCGCGCGGTATCGTTCGAAATGACCTGTGAGATGAGCTTCGAGCTCTTATCGTTCAACGGCAAGATGAGCAGCTTCTCATCATCGAGTTCTGCGTTCTCCTTCGTTTCGCCCTCGTTGGTACCTGAGTCTCGAACCATCTCTTCTTACTTTCTTTCATTCACCGCCTTTTAAACCCTTTCATAGCTGCGATTTCGCCCGTAGCTTACCAAAACCTTATAAATCGACGAAACGAACCTTCTTGCAGGTAGGTAATCGAGATGAGAAAAAGTGTTGCAATTGTCGCGGTCATCGTGCTCTGTATACTCTCAGCGTCAATCGGCTTTATGTTCAATCCAGCATCTGATTTCGGGGAGCAGGCGGATTATTACGCACCCGTGTCCGAGAGAGGGTTATACGATTCCGCACCGGTACCGGTGCCCGCGCCAGCCGGCAAGGGCGCAGCAGAATCCTCTTATAACACTCTTATCTCGACCGCGGAGCAGAAGATCATCCAGCGTGCTTCGCTGAGCATCGAAGTAGCTGATTTTCAGACGAGTTCTGACGCACTCAGCCAGATCGTCGAACGAGCGGACGGCTTCATCTCTGACTCATACACGTACGTTACTGACACGGATCGCAAGCGAGGTGAAATAACGATCCGGGTGCCCAGTGACCGGTTTCTCGCGGTACTTGCAGACCTGGAGACACTCGGTGTGGTTACCTCGCAGCACATCTCTGGTGAGGACGTCACGGAGGAGTATATCGATCTGCAGGCGCGGCTGAACAATTCGGAGCGTCAAGAGCAGCGGCTACTGGAGATCCTCGAGCTGGCCGAGACCGTCGAAGAGATCCTGGAGGTCGAACGCGAGCTGGAGCGTGTCCGGGGCGAAATCGAGCAGATGACCGGCCGGATCACCTATTTGGAGAACCGAATCGAGCTGGCGACGATTTCTGTATCCTTATACGAGCCGGAGCCGATAACGCAGAACTGGGGCATACGGGACGCGCTTCGTGCGGCTTTTGGTGGGTTTGTTGCAGTGATACGGGGTCTGATAATCGCTGTGGGGTACGCATTACCGATTCTCACCCTGCTCGGGCTGGGCTGGATCATCAGATCGGTTGTGGTGCGAAGAAAAAGAGGCAGAGGTGAGTGATCTGAGCAGAATAAGGGCAACCACGATCGCCTCTACGTTGTTCGCACGACCGCCCTCAACGGGACAACGTGTAGTTTCCCATCCTTTTCATACACGTCGGCGTCCACCTTAAATACAAGCCGGATATTCTCAGGTGTGATGACCGTGGCCGGGTTGCCGACCGATACGATTCCGCCGCCATTCATCAGCACGATTTTGTCCGCGTAGCGCGCGGCCAGGTTGAGATCATGGATCGCCATGATTGCGGATATCTCCTTCTTCCGCACGATGCTCTTGATGGTGTGCATCACCTCGAGCTGGTGTCGAATGTCAAGATTAGAAGTCGGCTCGTCGAGTAAGAGCACGTCAGGCTCCTGCACCAGCGCCCGAGCAATGAAGACCTGCTGCATCTGGCCACCGCTTATCTCGTTAATGTCCCGCATGGCTAGGTTCTCGATGTGGAGCATTTCCAGTGTCTCCAAGACCTTTTCGGTATCCTCCTCACTCGTGCGCCAGCTGATGTGCGGTCGTCTGCCCATGAGCACGGCATCAAAGACGGTAATCGAGAATGCGTGCGCGAGGCTCTGCGGGATGTATCCGATCTTTTTGGCGAGCTCGAGCCGGCTCATCTGGCTTATTTCCTCGCCGTCGAGCAGGATGCTGCCGTGCTGGGGAAGGAGTATCCGATCGATGCATTTCAGGAGCGTGGATTTGCCCGCACCGTTGGGGCCCAGGACGGCTACTATCTCCTTCGTGCCCATCTCCAAGCTCACACCTTCGAGCACAGGGACACTGGCATAGCCGAATGCAACATCTTTTACTTTCAGGGTTACCATCTCTCCTCCTACCTACCAGTACTCCCTCTTTCTTCGCAATATTAAGTAAAGGAACAGCGGAACGCCGAGAAAGGACGTGAGCAATCCTACCGGCAGAATCGTCGGTGCCAGAATTCTGCGAGCGACCGTATCAGCCGTGAGCAAAATAACGGCCCCAAAAAGCCCGGAAGCAGGGATCAAATAGCGGTTATCGCCACCGATCACCATCCGGCACATGTGGGGCGCCACCAATCCGATGAATCCGATCGTGCCCGTGAAGCAAATCACCCCAGCGGTCATGAACGAAGCGAGTACAAAGCACACCACCCTCGTCTGATCCACATTGACGCCCAGACTCTTTGCGCTCTCGTCGCCCGCACTCAAGGTATTCAAATCCCATGATTTGAGCATGAGCAGTGGTATGCAGATGCCCAGGGTGATGAAGACAAAGAGCAACTTATCCCACGTGGCCCGGCCGAGGCTTCCGAACATCCAGAAGACGACCTCGGCCACCGCCTTCTCCTCGCCGAAGTACTGGAGGAGCCCGGTCATCGCGGAGAAGAGATACATCAGCGCGATGCCAGCGAGGATCATCGTCTCCGGCGTCGCGCCCCTGTAGCGTGAGAGCCCGTAGATAATGAACGCGGATACAATCGCGAAGACAAAGGCATTCGCGATGATCAGATACTGCCCCGCGACCAACCCCTTGCCGATGATAATGGCGAGCGCAGCGCCAAAACCCGCGGCCGATGCGATCCCCAGTGTGTATGGGCTGGCTAAGGGGTTACGGACCACGCTCTGCATCGTCGTTCCGGCGATAGCGAGTCCAATGCCTGCGAGGAGCCCCATAACGATCCCCGGCAGCCGCAGGTTCCAGACGACGAGTTCTTTGGTCGTCTCCGGCTCATGGAAGAGCCCGTGCCAGATGATCGTATATACTTCCGTGACGGAGATCTGATAGGAGCCAAGCGTGGCCGCGACGCCAGCGATCAAACCGATCAAGACGATCAAGGCGGCCATGAAGAGGAGCTTTCGAGCTGTAAAACGCTTGTACTGCGCTCGTATCTCATCACTCGTCGTTCCCTTCTCCGCAACTGACCGATTCGGGGGCATTCTTATACGTCCCTCTCTTTACCAGTTCTCTGATGGGGCGTATGGGGTGTAGAGAGCCAGGGCTCTCGTAAGATCGCCGGACACCGCTTGTTCATGCTGCATGATCCACAGTTCCGATCGCTTCTTATACAGCCTGCACTTTGGGCATACCGCCGTGCGAGTTCCGCCCCCCCAGAGGCAGCAAATGCCTGCTCGTGCGGGTACGCACCGCCCCATTTGACGGTTTCCAGATGGTTCTCACAGCGCTTCGCGATCGCTTCCAGCTCGCTCGCCGACGGCCCTGGATGATAATAGAGCATGAAACTCGGCCGGAATCCGATCAGATGATATGGTACGGTCGGATCAATCGAGGCGATGAACTGTGCGATCTCTTCGATCTCTACATCATTTATCTGCGGCACCACAACGGTTTTAATCGCTCGTAGTTTGTCACGGTGTTTGATCAGGTATGCAGCGTTGCGTAAGACTGGCTCAACCGGCGCGCCACTTAACGCCAGATGCGTATCGTTGTGATAGGCATTGATCTCCAGTGTTATATACGAGCACATATCAACGATCCGCTTCATGCTCGATTCAGTGGCAAAGCCGTTGGTGGTAAACCCAACCTGGAGCTCCGGCATCAGCCTCCGCGCCGCCTCGACCACCGCCTCGATGTACGGCAGGTGGATAGTGGGCTCGCCGCCGGTAAAGCCGAGCTTCTCGACGCCTGCTCCCTGTACTTTCTCGATCGCTTCGCGCGCCAGCTCTTCTGGATCTATATATCCGCGGTAGAACCAGTTGGTGTCGGGATACTGCGAGAGCCGATATGCGTTACAGTAGAGGCAGCGGAAATTGCAGCCCAGCAACGTTATCGAGTAGCTCTCGAGCGATTCCGCGAGACAGGTATATGCGATCTCGGGCAGGGCGACATTACAGACACCGCGCTCCTCGTTCCGATTAACCATGCAACGCCACTCGCATAATCTGCACGTCTCGAATTCCTCCATGTCCATGGGTATCCATTCAGCTCCTTCTCGTGGATTTCCGCTCTGATTGTATTACTACAGCACCGGCCATATTAACTCTCCAGCGTACAGGATCGGGGATAGGAAACAACGACCTCCATGGCAGGATAAACGCGAATCAATGCACCGAACGTTTTTTGTGACGGCTCGTGTTGCTCACTGCATGCTAATCCACCATCGACCGTTTCTAAATGCTGTAAAGCGCATGCAACAGCGTGTTGTACCTCCTTATCGCTCGGCCTTCTTGATACAGGCTCTCGTGCATATTCAGCGCCGAACTTGGTGATCTTATACCTGATTCCGCGGTCAATACGTGCCAAAAAGGCCGCTATGCGCTCTATCTCCGCACAATCAACAATACCCGGGATCAGCACAGTCTCAACGTGAAATTCAAGGCCACGCTCCCAGAGATTCTGCGCCGCCATCAGGACACTATGGTTGGACATACCGGTATACCACCTGTGTATCGAATCGGTGTATGCCTTGATGTCGAGCGCAACTTCAGTAAGACCCGCATCCTTCAGATCCCTTACGTATTCCCTGTCTAATAACGAACCATTTGTTGACAGTAACAGATCTCCGTACCCACGTTCTCTGAGCTTGTGCACGAGCGCAATCAAAAATGTCTTGTTCAATGCAGGCTCGCCACCCGTTATCTTAATCTTCTCCGGGCATACCTGATAGCAATCGCACGACCTGTCGAGTAACTGTACCAGTTCACCGACGTTCATTGGATTTCCTATTACTGCGCGTGCCGAGCTGAAACAGCCGCGACATCGGAAATTACAACCAGCAAGGGTGATGATAGCGTGCGGTTTCGGTCCCGACGGTGACAGGCTAATGAACGGGACATATCTTGTGCCGATTGTGGACATATGGGTAGCTCCCTTATCGCGTTTCACGAGCACGCACTATCAGGTTGCTGATGCGCGCTCTACGAACTGCCCTTCTTTCTTCGTTCCGGTAACGCACCGGCGGTAGTGTGCCATCGCAACCATCACACGTCCTCCTTTTCATGAAATCTACGTGATCAGTGTCATTGAATCCGAGTAAGCAAGCACCTTCCTTTCTCCGTCCGGATAGTCTACGCGCAAGAACTCCTCGAGGAACTCCTGCGAGACGTGCCCGGGCTCGATGGGGAGATCCGGATGGAAGAGCTTGGCAAGCAGCACGATGCCATAGGTGTGTTCAAAGCCGTTCGTAACGGACCAGGGCACTGCATATATCTTGTTGTTCACAGCGGCATTCATGGTTCCCCAGGATTTTCCCGCCTGGAGCTGTTGCAGGAGATCCGCAGGCTCGGTTGCGGTATCCCACCAGCCGAAGACGTTGCCACAGATCATGATGACCTGATCCGGATTCTCACTCAACACCCATTCAGCGTTCACTTTAGGATAGCCCGTCGTGGCGTCCTCGGTTATTGGCCGCCCCCCAGCTTTCACACAAATATGATAGAGGGTGGTGCCTGGTCCATAGCTACTGATATCCGAGGTCTTGCCGATCGCACCGGAGGTATAGGTCAGAAAGACCGCGGGCTTTTCCTTGTCCCCCACGAACTCCTCCACCTGTGCCAGGTAATCGTCATGCCAGGCGATGAATTGCTCTGCCCGCTCCTCCTTATCCAGGAAGAAAGCGAGCTTCTCCAGCTCATCGAAGACCTGATCATAGTCCGCGGTGACGTAGAGATAGAAGCCTGCCACGGTGATATCAAACCCTTCGAGCTTATCTGCCACTAGATTCACATTGATCGTGCCCGTCGGCGGAGCGATGACCAGATCGGGCTCTAATGCTACAATTGCCTCCCAATCGACCGCTTTCCACGTGCCAACGACCGGCCGCTGGGACATCACGGGGAAGTAAAATGGGAACTTCTGAACTGTATCACTGACCCCTATTACTTTCTCTTCCTCGCCCAATATCCGTATCGCGCGTGCACTATCGGAACTAAGGACGACGATCGTCTTGACGGGCCTATACATCGTCACTGTTCTGTCCGCAGTATCAGTGGTCGTTCTCGGTGCGCCATTCCAGTAGACGTAGACGTGCGCGGCATCCCGTAAGTCCTCCAGGGCGAGATCGCGCTCACCGTGAAGATAGCTGAAGACATTCGCCACAAGTTCACGCTCGCTCAATAATCCATTAGCATCATCGTCGCAGGGTATCCCGGCGGCTGCTGCGCCAGGCAGGAACGATATCGAGGCCGCCATGCAGAGTAGCAGTATCATGAGGGCTCGCCCTGCGGCTGCGGCTCTCATTCCATGCTGCCTCCCGTGGTCCTTACGCCTCTGAGTAAAAGCAGTACGATGACCAGTGAAACGGTGACTGATAGTGCTTCGAACCCTGGAACCGCAGGTTCAGCAATGGGCGTTTCCGTGGAGGCTACAGGTTGTGCAGGCGTTGACGGCGTGCCGCCTTTACCCACAACCACGGTCGTTGTTCCGATACTGCCCTCTTCCTCGCCGAGCAGATCAACCCACGTACCCGTAAACGTTCCGGTACCCGCAGCTGGTGCCTTTATCCGGTAGTTCACGACCGTCTCGTCCATCATCACGAAGGCAATTTCCTGCCCGGAAACCTCGTAGTTTTTGCATGTCGTGCTCACGAAGCCAAAGCCCTCCGGGATCGTCTCGAGTATACCAACCACCAGCGGGGGTTCCCCGTCCACGGTGAGCGTCACCTCGAACTCATCACCGGGCGCGGGATCACTCAGCACGGACCGCCTTACTCCGCCCACGTCCGCTGCCTGCACCGCGCTCATCGCACTCGCAAAGAGCGCGGAACTCACCAGTATGAGCATTAAAAGCCGCAAAAACCAGTTCCTACCACTTCCCGTTCTCCTCATCCTCATCATCATTCCGCACCCTCCAGGCTCATCGCCACACGCGCGCTCACACACATGATTATGATATTTTTATTCCTACCGTTATATAACTCTCTTTATATTTAACAAGATAGAGATTATTTTACGAGTATTTTAATATCAAGAGAACGCTTTTAATACCTCATACACGGATCTCATTTGACGCGAAGCGAGAGACCAAAGGGAGATAAACCGACCGTGAGCGGGGCGAGGAAGAAGGCGGTTCAGCACAAAGGAGTAACGGCACGACTTGGCGTCATCGCCGTGCTGATGGCCGTGACTCTTGGGGCGGCGGTACCACTCCTCTCGGCGACCACCATCACGGGCACCCAGACGATCTCGAGCCAGGATGAACTCTTTGACGTCAACTACGACACCGTCACGATCTGGCTTGATGGCGGCGGGACTTCCACGATCCTGCAGGGGCAGGTTATTCAATTTTACAATCGCAGTGGCGGACCGGCGGGAACGGTAACGTTAACGGGCATTTCGGGCGATGCGGAAGATCACGAGCAGTTCTCCGATAGTAACGGCGAGCTTGATTCCGATCTCAGATCACTGAAAGCGGGCACGTATATCGCTACCTGTACAGAAGGGTGCGATAACACCACGATCACGGTCGAAGAGCCGTACCTGAAGTTGAAGCTCAAGCGGAACGGGAAAACGATCGAGAGCATACCGGAAGGTTCACGCTTCACCATCGAGCTGAGCACCAATCTGGATCCAAATGACGGTGTTAGCCTTGTGGTGGAAGACCCTGGTGGGGACATACGCAAGGCGAATTATGATGGGACCGTCTTTGACACTGTTAATGTTGATCACCTTACCGATCTGGCAATCAACACCGCGGGCTGGGAGCTGGGCACGTATACCTTCCAGGTCATCACCGAGGAGGAGTACGCGCGTGGGCTCGATGCGGAGAGCAGCGAGGAGGAATTGGAGATTGTAAGTGGTGAGTTGAAGATAGCGGCGCAGAAGACCGAGATCGTCGAGTTGGAGAACATACGTCTTACGGTTACTGGGGTTCCCGATCTCGAGATCGCGCTCTTCGTGGAGCGGAACGGTGAGCATGCGGTATTCCCGGCGAGCCGGAATGACAATCCCCCCGGCGACACATACGGCGGGTTCAATGACACCATCGGAGCCGAAGGCGAGATGGTGTATCTCGTTCATTTCGATCGAACGGGCTCATACACGGTCAAGGTGCAGGACCGAAACAGTGATGTGGTGGATTACGTCGACATCGCGGTTTCAAAGAAGAAAGTGACGTTCACAACCCCGGAGACCTGTGCCATCGGATCGGATCTCATTATCAACGGCACGGCAAATACGGGCAAGACTCTGGACATCGCTATCGAGGATGTCATTGTGAAGGCTGGTGTGGCAATAGACAGTGAAGGGAAGTTTGAGGTGAAGCTGCCCACGCCTGAAACGTTCGGGACGGGGACCGAGGACGTGATCAAGATTCGAGGTTTTATCGTCGAGGATGAAAGTTTTTCCGAGGAAGAAGATGTCTCCGAGTTCAATGATCACGGATCGGTACTGGTCCTCATGGTCTCAGGAGATCTCACGGCGGAATCCTCGGTTGCCCTGGTGCCGCCTGGGGATTCGTTCACGCTCAGCGGCACCGCGCTGGGCATGAAGGTGGTGGACATTCTCATTGTGGGGCCCGATGGTGGAAGCGGCAACGGCATGAACCCGATCAATTCAATGGAGAACGGACTGCCGAGCGGCATGAGCTATGAAGCAGCATCGGTAAGCAGCGGCACGTCTACCTGGACACTTGATCTGGAGGTCGATGATGATGCGGACACCGGGCAGTATCTCGCGTTCGTACTCACACCAGGACGGAACCAGGAGTATGACGGCATCGGTACGGATGATTTATTGCAGGGTATCGCGGTCACATATTTCGGGGGTGATCTGAGCAGGCTGGCAGCGAAGAATCAGGAGCAGATAAAGGCGATTCTGCTAGATGCGACGACTGATGCCCCGGGCAGCGACGATTTCATGAAGACGGTGAAAGTCACTGTCGGAGCGGCTGAGTTAATGCTCTATTCGCTTGAGGACGTCGTGATTGGCGATAATCTCACGGTACGTGGTGCCTCGAACAGAGAGGGACAGCCCATCATCATCAAGGTGGCGGGTCCGCTCAATCTCGGCACGCAGTTTGTCACGGTCGCTGACGGCACGTTCACGGCCACCTTCAGCACGCTCGAAGCGTTGACCGGGGAGTACACGGTGGAAGCGAACGATGGTGAAGGGCATACTGATACAAAGACGGTGACGATCGTCACGCCGACTCGTACGCAGGAAGAGTCATCCACAACACCGGCTCCTACGAGCGCACCCACGACAGCGATGCCTTCACCCGCGCCGGGTGCGGAATCGGGAACAACGGCGACGGCACAGCCTGAGACCTCTGAACCGGTACCAGGATTTGGGGCTCTGGCAGTGGTACTCGCTGTACTGATCGTTTCTCTGCTTGTCGCGATCGCGCGAAAGCGACGCGATTAGATTAATTCAACGCTCACGTCTTCTGAACAGGAAAGCGCCACCAATGAGCATGAGCATCACTACAACGCATTCGAAGCCCGGCGCTTCAGTACTCGCTGGTTCCGTGCTTTGCTCAGCCGCAGGCGCTGCGGTTGGTGCTGGCGGCGTCGCGACCGGCGTCTGTGCGGGTGTGGCCTCCGGGACGGGTGGTGACACTGGTGTAGCAGGTGTAGTGACCGGATCGGCTGTTACAGCGAAGAGCGAAAAATCTGATGTAACAGCCTCGAAATACACGGCGGCGTTCTCCATCTCAGCGATGTTCGCGGTGGGTAGCGCATCCCAACCGTCGCGTTCATGATAGCGGTTTAACGTCACCGCGTCCGCGTCAATCTGGTTCTCCTCGATCCACGATGTTGCCACCTTGAACTCGATTCGCCCTGCTATGGTCGCGTCCTCATCATCATGCTCCACTGTGATATCGAGGTACACGTACGGTATCCCTGAGGGATCAGGTATCCCATAGGGTTTCTCAACGCGTTCCACAACGACTTTCGCATCGTTCACGTTGCCCTCAGCGGTAAGCGCGAGCAGAGAGACGTCCATATCCTGGAAGACCATTGCCACTTCCTTTCCCGCCTCCAGCCGTGGAATGGTGCGGGTTACCTTTGTCACTGCGGCTGCGGGAGCGACGGACGTTGAGGTCGAAGTCGCCGTGGTACTGTCTTTTGCGCTCGACCCGCCGCTACCATCGCTACCTTCTTCATCCTCTTCCGCTTTATACGTGACCACAAGGACTGCTGTTGCCGGCATCATGTTATCGCCGTCGTCGCCCTGAACGACCTCGTTGTCCTCAGGTAAAAGGTGTCGGGTGACGTCGATCGCAACAAGTCCTTGCTGCGCTTCTTTGGCGCCGACCTCCATCGAAAGCCCCTCGAGATCTGCACGCCACGCGTTGAAGTAGCCGTTGTACAGCCCTTTGCCCAGCTCCCGACCGTTGAATTCGATGAGGTCATCATTGGCATCATCCGCCCAGGGCGAGATCACGCCGAGTATCGCTTTTTCCACTTCCTGATTTAGATGCTCACCGGTAAATTCTGCGCTATTACGGCACTCTTCCAGCCCGAGGAACCCACCATCCGGTCGTATCTCGCGTCCACCCATGAGAATGTCCGCGCCCTCGGTGATCCAGTACTCACGCTTTGGCGCCGCGTTATCCTCGTAGACGACGAGCAGAGCGGGCGCGGCGAATGAGTATTCGTCGGTAAAGTCGTCATCGCTCCCATCATTGATATTCTCGACGGTGACGACGTACGTCCCATTTGCGCGCACGTAATTCGTGAGATCGTAGGCGTACGTGCCCCACGCATGGAACCGAAAATTGAGGAAATCGCCCTTGATGTCGTTATAGCTCGCATCCAGGCTCAATTCAGTGGAGGCACCGCCCGGTGTCTGCACCGTGAGGCGGATCTTCGGCGCTTTTGGTCTCGAGCTCTTGGGTTCAGCCCAGGTATAGGAGAGATACAATCGCGCCAGCGTGGTGTCCCCCGGGATCTGCAGGTTATATGTGATCTCATAGGGCGAGCCATATATGGTCCCGCTATCACGCGAGTCGTCACTGCGATAGACCGCATCGCCCGTGGTGACTATAACGCCACCACGTACCACCTCGTGCGCGTACTCTTCCAAAGGCTGATCAGCCGCGAAACCGTTCCAGACGACTTTCTGCGCCCTTGTCAATTCGTTGTTCGTCTCGTTGAGTTCCTGCACCGCTTCGTCTTCGTCAACCACAGCACTCAGTGTGTAATTCTTGCTTGTGTCCTTATAGGCCAGTTTTGCGCCCTGTGCTGTATCCGTCCAGCTCAGGGGATCCTCGCCTTCAGGAGTCCATGCGAATCGCAGCTCGCGCTCCTTACCGACACTCAGGTCCGCAATCGTCTCACTCCCGATCAGCTCGCCATCCGCGTAGAGTGCCACTTTACCAGCTTCTGCGGTCGCAGTTCCGTTGTTTCGCACCGTGACATTCACGTAATTCCGCAGATTGAAATAGGGCTCACCCATGGCAAGGTTATACTCCTCGGACCAGAGGTAATGGTAGGGCTTGATCGCCGTAACGGTGAGGTCTGGCAGCTCCGCACCGTCACCTGGTGATTGAGCAAAATTCTGCGCGAGCGCCGGTGCCGAATATGCGAGTAAAACGAGGAGCATGACGGCCATTACTGCGCATACTGGTGCGAGAGTCTCGAGCGCTTCTTTGCTGCGGTTAGCCATCTCCTTATTGATTGTCGTTGCCATACAATTTAAAGGCTGGAATTGCCTTATCGTATTCCTTCCCGTTAGCGTCGGTAAAGGTCGTGCACCTGATGATCCCGCTGCCAGCCACCTGCAATTGCAATTCGGCCTGATGATGCAGCTGCGGATACGAGCCCGTTCTGATGGTGAAATTATACGTCACGCCTTCTCTCAGGGTCAACGTCCTGTTCAGCGAGATGTTCAGATAATCGCCATGATAACCGTTCCAGTGGCCTTCAGCGCACTCGCCGGTCGTTGCATTCCAAATTCGCACATATTCGGTGTGCCCGCCCGTGCCCGTGCAGGGATAGGTGTACAGCGTGTTTACCGAGATCTCCTCATTCATATTTATAGTTCCGTTATGCACTCCCGCGATGCTGGGATATGGATGAGCTGATTGCCTCGTATCAAGAGCACCCTCAGTGGTTAGTTCCACCACGAGAATGGCATTGGTGATGCCTACGTAGTGGTCATTACAGTTATCGTCCATTCGGGTATACCATGCTGTATTATCCGATGCGTTGACCTGCTCTGTCACGTTCCATGAGTTCAGCTCAAACGTGTTGCTGTCCACCATGGTGGTGTTCAATTCATGTTCATTACATTTCAGGCACTTCTCGCAGCACCCCGTCTCACTGGTATTATAATCTTCGTAGGCGGTCAAATGCACCATCGTGAGCGTTGCCTCAGTTACGTTATCCAGGTCAACGGTGCCGGCGAAATCGGTCGTTCCTGAATCATGCGCCGCGATCGGTGGATAGTAAATTTCGTAGTGGAGCGCTTCATGTCCATCATTTATCCAGTATTGAAGCGCTCTTGGGTTATCCCCGCCTTCGTAGGCAACGACAAGCACGATCCCGTATACTCTACCGTCGATCGAGCCGTTGATTTTCGATACGGTGGCAGTATTCATAGCTCCCATCTTCACCAAACCGGTTACATTATAAAGCATCCAGTGTTTGCCGTGCGTTGCACACCAGACATGAGGATTCGCATCCTCAGCTCCCTGGAGATATACTGGCCCCAGATCGTTCCGGTCAACCACATCGTTGAAGGAGACATTCACCCACCCGCTTTTATACTCGTTGCTACCCCAGATGCCGGTATACAGATACGCTAATTTTACCATGCCATTCGGTACAGTTGTGTTTAACGCAAGGTGTGTCCTGCCGTCCCAGGGCACGTAGTCGATGAACACACCGCCGTTAACCGTGCCGTTCGCTCGCGTCTCCAGCGGCCAGCCGCTGAAGTTGTAATCGGCTGACGCGGGCGTGATTACCACTACCAGTGCCAGTGCGATTACGAGTCCCAGTGCGAGATGTTTCTTGTGCATTTTCTTATGAAGGGGGCTAAAAGAGGGGGAAACTCGTTTTTCCCCGAATTTGTTGACGCGCGTGACGTGCGTTATTCATCGCCTTTTTTTCTCCGCGCCATGTAGGCGAGCGCTACGAGACCTCCGATTGCGAATACCGCTTCGAAGCCGGGCTCTGAGGGCGCCGGCGTCTGTGCCGGGGTCAGGGTTGGGGTCAGTGTTGGTGCTGGCGTTACCACTGGCGGTACCGTTGGGGCTGGTGTTGGCTTTGGCGTCGATGTTGGCGTTGGTGTTGCTGCCGCAGGTTTACCGGGGTAGTCGTTCGGATCGCTGGGATCGGTACCCGCTAAGATCTCCTCGATGTCCGTGTAGCCATCGCCATCGGAGTCTTTCGGTGTCCCTCCGCCGCCCCCTCTTCGCACCGTTGGTGTTATTTCCTCATATTCCAGCACGAGGATCGCAGTACTTGCTTCCATCCAATCAAGGCTGCTCTGGAAGCCTGCTTCATTGGTAGTCGCTAAAAACGTCGTCACGTCGCGATCGTCAATGCCGATCTGGCTGCTGCCCGAGTAGTTCCAGACATTGGCCCAGGCCTGCCCGTTGAAGAGCAGCTCACCTTCGGTCGGACCCGCACCGGGCGCAATCGTGATCAACCGCGCGCTGTGCACCGTATCGAACTCGATCGAACCGGCGAATGGCGCATAAGCCGTTGCCTCCTCCGGCGTGGTACATTGAGACGTGCCGCCATAGAGGAGGTCGAACTCCTCATTCACCAGAATAGTCCGAAGGGGCTCGGTGGTATCCTCATAGATTACGATGAGCACCATGCCGCGCATGGATACCTGCCCGCCGGTCAGATAGGAGTTGGCAAGATCCGCGAAGTTGCCGCTCGTGCTGAAGTCCGCGGTGACATTGTAGACCAGCATGCCGTAGGGATAGCTGGAGCCGAATCCCTTCTCATCCCAGTAGTGGTAATCCAGTGCCTGCAGGTTGCCGTTGAACGTGAGGTTCATGTTGCCAGGCATCACGTTATTCTTCGCCCAGGTGTATGGCACGTAGAGTCGTGCCTCTTTTACCGTCGCCGTGCCGGGCACCGGCAAGTCGCTCGCAGTCCAGTTGACCGTGTAGTGCGCCCAGGTAGGATAGGTGGTCGAACTCAGGTAGTAACTATCGCCGGTCGAATAGAGCAGGTCGCCCTGGAGCTCG
>CAZFWT010000036.1:0-4022 GCA_964522635.1 uncultured Halobacteria archaeon
TCTTTCCTCCTTCCTGATCGCTGCGCGCTCGCGAGCACCGAATCGATAAACGCCGCCTGCTGCTTTGACCAGACCGCATTCGGCGTGCGTTTCCGCCATTCCACCTGCAGCTCGATGAACTTCAAGCGCTCCTTCCGGTTTCGCTCCTTCTTCTCTTCTCTTCTCTTCCAGCTCCTTCAGATCAATTTTCATTGCAAGCCTTTCAGATACTGCTTGACGATCGTATCCTCAACTCCGAAATTAGTTAGGAACGTCATAAGCTTTTGAAAATCAAGATGCTCATTCTTTAAAGAGCGCAAACAAGAACATCGCGTCCTCCAGTCCAGATCATTCTCCGAGCACAGGAACATCTTGTACGCAATCTGAAGCTCTAACGGAGAGATGTTAAGCGTGTTACCATTTACCACAACCTCTATCGCTTCGGTCAGACTGTAATAATCAACATCATCTTTGACAAATTTTAACTCGATGTTCGGGATGAACTGCTCTTTTTTGGCGAATCGCACTGCAGTATTATTAAGCAGATAATTAGAATAAGCATCAGTGACATCCGCAGTATTTAAGCACTCATATTTTTCGCTGAGCATAACCCAGAGCTTATTGAACGCATCAAATGAGATCTTTTCACTAAGAACGTCGATGGCCTCTGTTGTTCGCGTCCGTCCGAAAAGGATGGTGATATAGCCGTTCACCACCACGTACCGTATCCCCAGACTCTCCAGAACGCGGACAAACTCAAACACAAATTTAGCCAGCTTAGACAGAGAGCTCGCGCGCGAACCGTATCCGTTTCCCGTCTTCGAACTCGAGCTCCATTATCTTACAGAAACAAGGGCTCAGAGGCGTTAAAAATATTGGGCTTCATTCGATCAAGCCACGTTTCTGCGGTAACACTAAAAAATTACCAGCATACCCAGGTACCAGAGCGTCATGATCACCCCGGCGACCAGCACGCCTGCAAGGATCGTGGGGAACGCGTATTTGAAGCGAATGCCGAAGACGAAGGCGGCGGCACAGCCGGTCCACGCGCCGGTCATGGGCAGCGGAATGGCCACGAAGGAGAAAAGTCCAAGCGCGCCGTACTTCTCCATGCGATCGTTGTAGCGACGCGTGCGCGCGAAGAGCCAGTCGAAAAATCGGTCGAAGCTCCGGTACCGCCGCAGCCAGTTCGAGACCGGCTCGAGGAAGAGGAGCAGCGGTATGACGGGCAGCATGTTCCCGATTACCGAGTATATATACGCTTGAACCGGTGACATTCCGAGCTTGAAGAGAGCGAGCGGAATAGCCCCCCGGAGTTCGCTAATAGGGGTCATGGCCGTGAGAATCACCCAGAGAATCTCCAGAACACCCGCAAAATCGCCCGGCATAGTCCGCTCTTATCCACACCCTAACTAATTTACATACTAATCTAATGTATACTTCGGAGAGATTAAGGAGTTAATGAGCGGCACAGGAAGGAACGATGAAATTTGATCCCAAAGAGATCCGGGCTGAAACGAGCGCGGATTTTGAAGGCGCATGGATTCGCGGCGTCCAGTATGCGAGCGCGCGGCGACTGAACGAAGGCTACCCGCGTTCGTTACGACAGGTGCGATGTGGCAAGCCTCATCCGGTGCTCGAGACCATCCAGGCGCTGCGTGAGGCTTATCTGCGGCTCGGGTTCGAGGAGATGATCAACCCTGTGATCATCGAGGCGGAAGACGTGAAGCGCCAATTCGGCAAGGAGGCACTTGCCGTTCTGGACCGCTGCTACTATCTCGCCGGGCTGCCGCGGCCGGATATTGGCATCTCTGATGAGCGCATACAGCAGATGAATGTTCAGTTTGAGAAGGAGCTGTCAAAAGCGGAGATCAACGAGCTTCGCGAGACCTTGCACCGGTATAAGCGGGGTGAAATCGGGGGCGACGATCTCGTGTACGAATTGGCGCAGAGCTTGAGCGTCGATGACATGCGGGTGACGAAGGTACTGGATACCGTCTTTCCCGAGTTGCAAGAGATAGTACCGGCCGCATCGAACGCGACCCTACGGAGTCACATGACCTCCGGCTGGTTCTTGACGCTCGCCGAGCTCGTGCATAAAAAGCCGTTACCGATCAGACTCTTCTCCGTGGATCGCTGCTTCCGCCGCGAGCAGCGCGAAGATGAAATACGGCTGCGAAGCTACCATTCCGCCTCCTGCGTCCTCAGCAACGAAGACGGCGCGGTGAGTCTCGACGACGGCAAAGAAGTGGCTACCGGGCTGCTCTCGCAGTTCGGCTTCCGTAAGATCAGATTCCGACCGGACGAGAAGCGGTCGAAGTATTATATGCCCGACTCCCAAACAGAGGTCTTCTGCCACCATCCGCGACTCGGCTGGGTCGAGCTGGCCACCTTCGGGATCTATTCACCTACCGCATTGGCACAGTATGATATTCCATATCCGATCATGAATCTTGGGCTGGGCGTCGAGCGATTGGCGATGATCGTGCACGAGTCGGATGACGTTAGGGCATTGGTCTTCCCGCAATTTCACGCGCCCTTTGGGCTGAGCGATCTCGAGCTTGCGGAACTCATCAGGCTGGAGAAGACGCCTCGAACGCCTGAAGGCGCTGCCATCGAGAAGAGCATCGTCCGGGTCTGCGACGACCACGGTAGCGCGGAATCGCCGTGCGAGTTCCTCGCGTACAGCGGGCTACTCTGCGGGAAGCAGGTTGAGGTGAAAGTGATCGAGCCCGAGGAGAACACCCGGCTCTGCGGACCCGCAACGCAGAACGAACTCGTGGTCTTTGATGGTTCGGTACAGGGACTCACGAGGACTGAGAAATGGGCGAATCAGTTCGAAGAGGGCGTGCCCACGAATATTCGGTTCCTTGACGCGTTCGCCGCACTCGCCGCCGCTACGATCGAGGATGCCGCTCAAAGCGATGAGATGGCGAAGCACGGCGCGGTTACGGTAAACGTGAAGATCGTCCGGAGCGGCGCGGACATCAATATCGCGATCGACGATGTGGCTGCGCGGTACATCACCTCAACGAACCGGAAGATTGACATACGCGGGCCCGTGTTTCTCACCGTCATCGCAAAGCTGGTCTGAAGGAATTGAGGGCATCTTCGCTCTCGATCAACGAACGCAGCGCATCCCACCAAAAGGGGGCCATTCACAAGACCTTTCGCATCATGATCGCAGCCTCGCCGTCCTTATAATAGTACGGCACGAGCCCGATCTCCATGAAGCCCATGCTGCGGTACAACTGCTGGGCCACGTAGTTGGTCAACCGCACCTCGAGCCGCACGTACCCGATCTTCCGTTTACGCAGGATGATGAACGCGGCTTTCAAGAGCATCCGACCAACGCCCTTGCCGCGAAATCGCGCATCAACGGCGAGGGCAAAGATGCGCCCCTCGCCTTCCGGAGTCAGGACGAGCACGATAAACCCGACGACCGTGCCCTCGAGCTCCGCAACCAGAAAGCCCTGCGGCCATTCCTCGTGTAATTCCAGATATAGCTGCGCATCGCCCTCCAGGAACGACGCCACCTCTATCTCCAGCACCTGGTTGATGTCCGCCTTCTCAAACGACCGCACGCTTACCGTGAGGCCTTTCGCCGTTGTTACTATCATATCCATTCCGTGCTCACGTTAACGATCTTCCAGCTCCTCTTTTACGGTGTACTCAATAATGAGTGCGGCGAGCTTGCTCAGCAGCTCCTCGCTCAACGGCGACGCCTTCGACCCGCGAGGCTTCCGTGCGCGCTCACACCATTTCGCGATGACCTCATTCTGGCGCTGCTCGTCCACGATCGGCCGGTTCATGCGTACTTTCTCTGCACGCGCCTCGCTCGCATAGTACATCCGCTGAGCGAGTAAATCGGCAATCCTATCGTCTATTTCATCGATTCGCTTCCGTATCTCCGCTAGTTCCCCGTCACCCGCAGGCATTTTTATTCTGCCAGCATAAAGAAAGTGTGAAGTTAAGATAAGAGCGTAATTGTCCATGCACCAACGAGAAGAGGAAAGCGAAGCAGAACCAAAGCCACCGGGTAG
>CAZFWT010000036.1:4122-19459 GCA_964522635.1 uncultured Halobacteria archaeon
GAATAACGGCCTCGGAGTTGCTTCCAGGCAGATGAGCGGGGAGAGCGTGCGAGGGCACGAAAGAGAGAAATATGGCGCAAGGGTGAACGGTACGTATGAGCCTAAGAAGCAGAGAATCGGGATCGAACGCTTTGAGGACCCCGCTCAGCCATGTCTCCTCCTTCTTTCACGATTTCTCTGATTTATTCCGGCAAGCGCCTCTCTCGCTCCTATTTTGCTCCTTTACCGGGCTGCTGGCTGGCATTGGCTTGAGCTTCATGACCGGGCTGCTGCAGGCGCTGCCAGGCCTCATTATCTTGATCCCCCCTGCCATCGGGATGCGCGGCAATATTTACAGCGCACTCGTCTCGCGGTTGGGCACCTCGATGCATTTCGGACTTTACTCTCCCAGTCTGAAACGGGGTGGGATCTTATTTCAGAACGCCAGTGCCTCGCTCGTGCTCACGCTCGTGCTCTCGGTCATCCTCGGCTTCCTGGTCAAAATGGCAGCGTACCCCCTGGGCCCGCCAAACGGGGAGTACCTCTCGCTCCATGGGTTCGTGCTCATCTCGGTCGTTGCAGGACTGATCTCCGGCCTCGTCCTCCTTGCGATTGCACTACTTGTCTCCATCATTGGCTACCACCGCGGGTGGGATCTGGACAACATGTCCTCGCCGATTATCACCTCCGCTGGCGACGTGATCACCATTCCTGCGCTCTTCCTCGCTGCCCTGATGGTGCTGAAGCTGGAGCGGCTCGCGAATTCGTGCTGCTGGGGGGGATGGGAATGGCTTTCGCCTGTAAGCCTGGTTTCGGTCTTCTTTATCGCTGCGGCTCTTCTTGCCGCGTTCAAAGGCTTGCGGTCGAAGGATAGGGCGTTGCATCGCATCCTTATCGAGAGCATTCCCATGCTCTTCATCTGCGGGCTCATCGATACGCTCGCCGGTGTTACGCTCGATATCCGATTGGAACATCTCATCGCGCTGCCTGCGATGTTCATCATCATTCCACCTTTTCTGGGCGAGAGCAACGCCCTGGGCGGCATTCTGAGCTCCCGGCTCTCCTCTATGCTCCACATCGGCACGGTGGAGCCGAAATCCCTGCCCGATCGGCTCGTATCCGCGAATTTCCTCGTGATATACCTCCTTGCCCTCTTCCTCTTCCTCTTCGTGGGTGGAACCGCGTACGCCGCGAGCATCCATCTTCAGTTCGCTACACCGGCGTTCTCGAAGATGCTCGCGATCGCACTCCTGGGCGGCCTCTTCTGCACGACCTTTCTCAATCTCGCGTCCTACTATATCGCTATTCTTTCCTTCCGGTTCGGCCTGGATCCCGACAACGATACCATCCCGCTTATCACCTGCTTAACCGATGTCGTCGGCGTCTTCTCGCTCCTCTTCGCCATGTATCTCATTCTGTAGTGTAGCCGTTTACTGCGCTGCGCGCTGTAGCCCGTGATTCGCTTCGCACATCAATCAGGTACGATCACCGTGCAGTCGCGGGAAAAGAATTTGATAGCTCTTCTTTCTTTTTATGAACCGTTATGCTATAGGAGAAGTAGGATATGCCCGTCATTAGATTGTACTACGATGATTTGGAGGCTCTCACTGGCGTGAGCATCGCGCGAATTGAGGAGCATCTACCGCTGCTCTGCGCGGACGTTGAGCGAATAGAAGCGGATTATATGGACGTCGAGTTCTTTCCCAACCGTCCTGACCTTTTCAGTGTGGAGGGCGTTGCTCGCACACTTCGGCAATTCCTCGAGCTCGAGCCAGGCCTCGCGAATTATGAGGTGACGCAGTCGGGCATCGAGATGACGGTTGACCCTTCGGTCCTCGCGGTGCGACCTCTTATTGTCTGCGGCGTGGTAAGGAATTTACACTTCGATTCCCGCAGCATCGAATCGCTGATGCTCCTGCAGGAGCAATTGCACCGTGGGTTGGGTCGGAATCGTAAGAATGTCTCGATCGGCGTGCACGATTTGTCCCGTGTGAAGCCACCGTTTACCTACCTCGCGGCAGATCCGAGCTTCTCGTTTGTGCCGCTCGATTACGACGTGGAGATGACGATGGCGGAGATCCTCGAGCGGCATCCAAAGGGGATCGGTTATCGCTATATCCTCGAGGGTAAGGATCGGTATCCGTTGATCCTTGATGCTCATGGGAACGTGCTCTCCTTTCCCCCGATTATCAATGGCGAGTTGACCCGGGTGACCGAATCGACCGAGGAGCTCTTTCTTGATGTGACGGGCCTGACCAAACACGTATTGATCGCACTTAATATCATCGCAACCGCACTGGCGGAGCGAGGCGGCGAGCTCCAATCGGTGGTAGTACGTTATCCCGATGAGCGCGGCACGCGCGTAACGCCCCGTCTAGAACCAGCCGCGATGGAGGTCTCGGTAAATGAGGCAAACGCACTCATCGGGCTCGACCTGACCGCAGATAACTGTAAGGCGTGCTGCGAGCGCATGGGGCTCGGCGCTGCGGTCAAGAATGCCGAGCTGCTCGAGGTTCTGATCCCCGCCTATCGCTATGACATCCTCCATCCCTGGGACATCATTGAGGATATCGCGATCGGTTACGGGTACAACAAACTCGTGCCTGAACTGCCGGCTACGCTCACTATCGGTGAGGTGCATCCAATAGAGGCGAAGAACGCGGCGGTGCGGAGCTTGATGATCGGCCTGGGCTACTTTGAGGTGGTCACCTTCACGCTGACCTCCGAGCGGAGGCAGTTTACCTTGATGCGGCGTGAGGAGCGAGCGTCCGAGGAAGTCCCGGTTGCCGCTCCGATAAGTATCGAGCATACGATGCTCCGCTGCTCGATTCTCCCGAATTTGCTGGAAATTCTCGCGATCAACAAGCATCGCGACCTCCCGCAGCGGATCTTTGAGGTCGGCCCGGTGGTCCGGAACTTCGAGGAGCGGTTCATGCTTGCTGCTGTTGCCACGCACGCCATAGCGAACTTCGCTGAGGTCCGATCGGTCGCGGACGCGGTGCTCCTGGAGTTGGGCTTGGACGATGCTGAGATCACGAACTCCCACGACGGCGCGTTCTTCGAGTACGGCCGCAGAGCGGATATCGTCAAGAATGGCGCGCGTATTGGCGTCTTCGGCGAGCTCCATCCTGAGGTAATTGGCAACTTCGGCCTCGACCATCCTGTAGTGGGCCTGGAGCTGGACGTCACCAGCCTGAAGTAAGGATTCGGGAGAAAGACACCATGTCAGATGTGCTCTTTGTGTATCCCAACACCCTCGATATCCCGGTGCACCCTGAATTCGACCGCTACGAGCGGTTAATGCTGCAATTTGCAGAAGAACGGGGATTGATAGGGCTTGCGCGAGGGACGATCGCGCCTCCGACTGCACTGCTTTCGCTCTCCGCATTCCTCAAGGAGCACGAAGTAGCCACCAGTTTTCTTGATCTCACTGTGGAATGTTGTGAAGGCAAGGACAAACACGACGCGCTGCTCGCCGCACTGCGGGAAGAGGATCCTCTGGTCGTAGCAGTCAACGGTATGGAAGATTGCTTTCTCTCCGAGCTCTACGATATTGCGCGTGTCACCAAGAGCTATAGCGAAACGATTATGGTGGTCACCGGCGGTGTGAGTGCGACGACACGTGATGCCGACATCCTCACCTCTTCACCAGTCGATTTCGTGGTACGCGGTGAAGGCGAGCAGACGCTCCTCTCGCTCGTGCAAGCGCTCATGCGCGGTAGTGGGGCTGAGAATGTCCGCGGGCTCTCATGGGTACAGGAAGGCCGGCTTCTTCGCACTGAGGATCGCCCCTTCATGGACGTGACGGCATTGCCGCTACCAGATCGGGAGAACTACCCACTAGCACGTTTGTACGCCGTGAATGGCGGTGTCGATCTGGTCTATGCAAGCCGCGGATGTTCAGGCAACTGCGCGTTCTGCAACGCACCGAGCTATTGGAAACGAGAATGGCGCGCACGGGAGCCGGGAAATGTGGTTGAAGAGCTTGCGCTGCTCGAAGAGAGGGGCGCGACGAGCGTCCATATCTATGATCTCAATTTCGGTCTCGACAAACGCTGGGTAACCGAAATTTGCGCGGGTATTCGGAAGGAGCGGCTGGAGATTGTTTGGGATTGTGAGCTCGCGTTACAGGATTTCACCAAACCATTTTTAAAGACTCTGTGCGAAGGGAATTGCCGCGGCGCTTTTTGTGGTATTGAAGCGGTGAGCCAATCGGTATTGGATTCCGTGCATAAGAGCTACAGAAGTCATGATCTGATGCGCTACTTGCGTAACGCCAGGGCTGCGGGCATTCACGTGGATGCTGGGTACGTCTTCGGTCTGCCGGCGGATACCTTTCAGGGATTACAGGCTCTAACTCGACTGGCGGGTAAATTACTCGAAGAAGATCTGGTGGAAACCCCTGCACCGTTTCTCTTCGTGCCCTTCCGGGGCACCGAGATTGGCGATGATCCCGCACGATCCGGTATCGAGATCGTCAACCAAAATACCGAAGAATGGCACTTCTTCCCACCCAACCCGCTCGCATCGACCCGCTATTTGTCCGCCGAGGAGGTCCACCGTGAGTGGGCTCGCTGCTTGGCGCACGTCAGCACCATATTAGAATCGAAACTGTGCACATAGCCGCAGAGAGCTGCTTGGCCCTCCATTTTCATCGCTTGCTTGCTTGCTTGCTTGCTTGCTTGCTTGCTGTACCAAGCAAGATCGTGAAAACGTCTGCGAAAACGGAAATCTGCAGTCACAACCACACAAAAAAACGGAACGTCCCTCCCCTGCCGCGTGGTCAAACAAAACCAGCAATCTTTATATATATGCTTCTTCTCGGAACTACAAACGGATGCAGGAAACGGAATGTGATGTTCTCGTCGTCGGAGCAGGGCCATCAGGATGCAGTGCGGCACGTGCCGCTGCCTCCGCCGGCGCTCGCACTCTGCTCATCGAGAAGAAGAAAGAGATCGGGGTTCCCGTCCAGTGTGCGGAAGCCATCGGCGAGTATCTCATCCCCTACTTACCCTATAAACTCCCGGAAACGCAATTGATCTGGAAGATCAACGGCATGCTCTTCTGGGCTGATGAGGTCTCCGTCGAGCGAACGAGCGGGATCTGGGCGGGTTACGCGATTAATCGGATAACCTTTGATACCTGGCTCGCATCCGGAGCGGTAACCGCGGGCGCCAACCTGCAGCTAGAGACCGAGTTGATCGATTTGACACTTGAGCATGACGATACCGTTACCCAGGCACTCGTGCGAACAGGCGATGGCTCAGAGCGTGAGATCATACCGCGCGTAGTGATCGCTGCAGACGGCGTGCACTCACGCGTGCTCGCCAAATTGGGCTTCGTCGATGTCGAGAGCAAATGTGTTGAAGTCCTGAGCTACGAGCTGATGAATCTGGAGTTGAATAAGCCAGCCCTGGAGCAGCTCTATCTGGGCGATTTCTCACCTGGCGCTTACGGCTATATCTTCCCGTTGGCTCGTAACCGTGCGAATGTTGGTGTTGGCTCCCTCTTTGGCACGAGGGAACTGGAGTGCTGCTATGAAGAGTTTCTGGAGCTACCCGTGGTGAAGAGACAGCTCAAGCAGGGTGAAACGGTTCGCGAGAAGAGTGGTTGGGCGCCGATACAGTATCTCTCGGATCGATGGCAGTACGGGAATATCATGTTGACGGGCGATGCGGCAAATCAGAACTTCAAACCGTTTGTTGAAGGCGTTCTGCCAGGTGTGATCTGCGGCGATATCGCGGGTCAAACGGCTGCTGATGCGGTCTTTGGTACCGCCACGCTGGCTGTTTACCCCTCACGCATTGCGGATAAACTCGGCCCATTCTTCTCAGAATCAGACAAGTTCCTAGATGTTTTGTATGAGCTGAGCACATCACCATCTGTCACGCGTCACTTATTACGACTCGGCATCTCGGCCGCCATCTTTTCGCCTGACGCGCTGGAAAGCCTCGCAGACCGGGACTACGAAACCATAAAAAATCGCATTTCTAGCGGTCTATGAGCGAGCGTAAGAAAGAATGTGAACAAATAGTAATCTTTTAAAGATATAAGGGGGTAACAGAATAATATGGTTGCACCTCATTCACGAGACTTTGTTGGCAGTATAAAGGAGGTCTTTTTGATGTGTAACGGACGACTCCTCTTTGGTACACTTACGGCGCTCATGTTACTGTGCTTTGTCAGTATCGCCACGGCTACATCGCACCTTGCCTACTATGAAGATGTGCCGCTCTTCATCCAATTCTTCGTCATATTCATGGCCATCTATCATGCAGCAATGTTCATCATGCTCAAGGAAATCCAGCGCGTATCCACTTCAACCATATGGAATAGTCTTAGAAATGCTAATTATTTAGGTATTGCATTAACCCTGGTCACCGCCTCACTGCTCTATGAATTATCCCGCGACTCTGCGGTAGCACAGTATATCCTGGTCTTGGTCGCCGTGTTCGACATCGCAACCCACTATCTCGCCAACATGGTACTCTATTATTTGATTACCCCAATTATAAAGGAAAAAATCGAGATATTCAGCGAAAAGTACCTCATCCATTACGCCTTTTTTGGAATAGCACTCTATATTATCTCGAATATAATTTACACAATAAAGTATCCACTCTCCCCACATTTTATTGTGCTATTCTTCTTTATTCTCTTTTCTATACTCATCGTTTTACATTATTCCTCCACTCTACTTTACATTTCAAAAGGCTACAGCGAGCTAGGATTTGTACGTAAGCCCTTTTTTATCGGTGGTATTGGAATGATCGCGTACCTATTATCGATCAGTTTGATGGTGTATTATATCTTTCATTATATTGATCCAGTAACACAAAAGGGTTTGTATTACAACATATCGCTCTATCTCATCTTCTTCGTTTTCACCATTTTGTACTTCATGCACTTTGTCATTGAATATCCTTCACTGCTTCAACCGAGATGGAAAGTATTAATGCCCTTTGATCTACCAAAGGTTGCAGCTGCCATAACGCTCGCGTTCTTGGCGGTCTCAGTCATCTGCAGCACGCTTGAATACCCGCTTATCAAGCCCTTTCAGACGATCCCCTTCGGCTTTGTGCCCGTCTTCCTGCTCCCCATCTTCTTCGGCGTCATCGTGACCTTTACCTCGCTCAAACTGCTCTCCTCACGGACGAAATTGAAATATTGGCGCTACCTCGGTTACGGGCAGTATCTCCACGTGACGGTAACCTTCTACGTGCTCAGTGTGATGTTTCTCTCGTGGGGCTCGGCCAGCATCACGACGATGCTCTTCTTCGCGCTCTTCGGACTGGTCGCCTTTGCTTTTTACCTCTTCTTCGCCCTCGACTTGCGTACCATCATCCTCGATCAAAACATCAGACTGAAGTTCTATCGAATGGACGTTACGCGGTACTTCGTGTGTCTCTGCTCCTGGTTCGTCCTTCTGATCCTCATCGTCTCCGCCACCTATGATCGGTTCTTGGGCACGGCACCCTTCGACTTGATCGCCTATCCTGTTTTGCTCTTCTTCGTCGCATTCTTCCTGATCGCGTTTGGCGCTTATCTGAGCGTCACGCACAAGGGGTTTGAAGAGATCCTCGGGAAAAATATCTGGTCCGAGCTCTCGTACATCTTCGCCTTCATTGCCTTCATGTTAGTCTATCTCATCTACTCCTCCCTGGGCACCCAATTACAGCGCTTCCCGTACCGTGACCTCGCCTTCGTTGGCTATTTCATAGTGCTTATTAGTGAGATTGTATCGACCCGGACCCTAGCAGGGCAGTATAAACCGCAGAATATGCGGGAGAAAGACCTTGGCCAGCTCTTAAATTTCTACGCTCAAAATTTCTTGAGGACCGATTATTTAGAAGAGCTTTGGTCAAAGGTTGTGGGGCAGTTAGGGGCTCCAGATACCGTGAAAACCATCGTATTTGACCCTTCGAGACGGCGATTCGATTTGGAGCAAGCGGACGAGAAGACGAGGGTCACCATCGCGGTACGGATGCTTCTCGGCATGCACGAGGTGCCGAACGTCGAGCGCGTGATGCTTTTACGGAAATCGGCGAATGAAACAAAGGAGGAGATTGCGGACATCCTGAAAGAGCGGATTCTGCTGCTGCCCGCCGAGTTACGCGCGAGCTTCGATGAGTGCAAGTATTATCCCCGGCTCTTTGAGCGGGCGGTAAACGATTTGATAACACCGCTCAAGACCTTTATTCCCCTTGGGGAGCAGAAAGAGATTTTTTCGCGGCTGAAGAAGCGGGAGCCGCTATTGAACTCGGTCAATTTTAAGGCGGAGGAGATTGAGTTGGGGGCAGACGTCAGATTCTCGCGTGAGAATTTCTTGAAGCTCTTTCAGTTGTATCTCGGGGCAATGGAGGAGAGTTTTCCCTTTAAGCGCTTTCTGCTACAAGAATTAGTCCGGGAGGAGATAAAAGAGGTGCTCGAGCACTATGAGATCACTGTTGGCGACGTGCTGGACCGCGTGCCGACGGGCCTTGAGGAGATGGACAAGATCATGGCAGGCGGTTTCGCAAAAGGAAGTTCGACTTTGCTGCTTGCGGAAGAGACGAAGACGAAGCAGAAGCTGCTCCTCGCCTTCATCGAGCACGGACTGCGTGAAGGTAATTTTGCCATTTACGCGACCTCAAAGCGTCCGTACGACCAGATTATGGGGGAGCTCCTCACGGACCTGGAGGAACTTGAGAATCTCACCATACTGGACTTACACGAAAATCTCTTTGTAGAGGATAAGGTGAGCGAGCTTATCGAGGTAGGCAATCGGATCATCGTACCCATGAACAAGATCTTATACCAGCGGAGTCTCGTGAAGGCCATCAAGAGCCTCCCCCACGACGTGCCGAAGATCGTGATTATCGACACCGTTGATGACTTCTCGCGCTATTATACTACGCACGAGCTATTTGAGTTACTCCAGAAGCAGTTTGAAGGGTTAAAGCGGTGGACCTGCACGAGCTTGATGGTGATGGGCCCGCACTCGCATTTGATCTTGCAAGAGGGCGTTGATGAAGTGAAGAAGCACTTTGACAATGTCCTGATCCTCTCCGGTGATGACAAGGATGCCTCAATCCTCATCGAGAAGCTGTATCATGGTACGCCGTCGAAGCACGTTGTTCGCCTCTAGAGGAAAGAACTGAGGGATCTACTGGCCAAACGAGGTCGCACGCCTCGAACGACACGATGTCTCAAAATTACTTGAATTTGTTCAAGATGATTACGGCAAGCGGCAATCGCCACGCTTTATTGCCAATCGCGGGCACGCGGAGATAATCGAGGAGTTTGACGAATTCGTACGCGGTATCGAAGGCGAGGAACGCAGCGAGGTACAGCCAGGGAAGGAGTGAGGTGATGCAGAGGCCCAGCGTGCTCACCTTCATACCGCAGCGATGCGCGAAGAAGAACGCCCGAATTCCACCGGTTTCATGAGCATCGACATAATCGTTGCCCTTCTCATCCGTAACCCCCATAATAGTGAGAACGGCCAGCGGCACCCACGAGAAGTGCGCATATTGCGTGAGAACGACCACAGCGATCAGCGCGAGGGCACTGAGCTTGAAGATGCGATTGTCCACCTTCCCCGAGAGCAGCACGGCAATGAGTATCGCGAATAAGACGGTCGCGGAGACGGAATCGAATAGTGAGACGCTGATCCAGAGCAGGACTAAAATAGGTGCAAAGAGTTTTGCAGTCGTCTTACTAAATCGATCTTCGTCAAAGGCATCGTCGATATACTTCAATCCGAACCCAATCGTAGCAAACGAAGCAATGATGAAGAGCTTAGAAGCTAAGACAGCAAAACTAGTACTCCAGTATGCTACCACGGGGCTCATGATTGCTACGCTACCTCCGGAGAGGGATAAGGAAGTGGGGGAATAGTATATTTACAAACAGATACATTTAAAGCTATCCCTCGGCAATATTGCCAGATTCTGCCAATTACCCTAAAGGCGGTGGTGGCTGTATGCCCTGCGGCACTATCCCGTCACCAGCTTGGAGCGCTGCCGGTAATGCTCATGTAATGCCCGCCCCCATCCGAGCGCCTTGGCATCGTCACTGATCAATGCTCGATTGTAATCATAGAGGCCATCGGGGGAGAATAAGCCGAGATAGAAGACACGATCCGTAAGGGTGAGCGTGAGCTTCAGAGGCAGCTCAGTAGCGAAGAGCGTGAGATTCGGCTCATCGAGGAAGTCGTGGAAGAGCTCCTCCGTCTCGATCACGCCCCCTATGCTCTCCAAAACCTCAGTTGTGACGATGAGATCGACCTTGACACGCTCCCTCTTCACGAGGTCCCGAATAGTGGTGAGATAGTCGAGGTCAAAGATCGGATAGATACCCTTCACCTCATTCGCCGTCTCGAGCACCTGGATAAAGGTAGCGTGCAATTTGAAGAGGTCGGTTGCCGTGCCTAAAAGCGGCATCGTATTGCTGAGATCACCGATCTTCTCGAGCAACGGTTGGGGTATATCGCTGAGATCGTGCTCCAGCCAGAATCGCTCGTGTTTCTGGAGCGCTTCAAGAGTGGCAATAAAATCCGCCAATTTCAAGGCCACTATCTCGCCTATTTTCGTTAATGCGTAGTTCCGCGCCTCATCCTGGCGGATGAGATTGGCCCGTTCAAGATCTCTCAACGCATGGATCGCCGTGGTCGAGCTCACCCCGAGCTCGTCACGGAATTCACTCAGCGGTTTCCTCCCCGCCTGCAAAGAGTGCAGGAGATTTCTGCGCAGATTGGAACAGGCCGCGAGACGTAGCAGATTGTGCATGATAATAATCGCTATCTTTTGCTCTTCCACTATAAAAGCTTTTCGGTTTTTCTTCGCGGGGCCAGAAGCGGGTGGGTACACTCGCGAATCCGCTGAAATAACCGTTTAAAGCCTCTGCGCGATAGTTCGAGACCGTTCAGGGAATAAATATTTTCAGAATACTTGCTTTGCTGCGAAAGTATTTTATGTATACCTGCCCTCTACTCATCAGGGAGCGGTTCGGAGTCGCGATGAACGTGGCGTATCTGATAGGGGAGGCGAGAGGAAAGAATTCGGGGAAGCGCGGTATCGTGACCGATGCGAAGGATGCGGAAAGGCGCGCGAAGCGGAAGACGATCTTGCTGGTTGAGGATGACGATGCGCATGCTGAGCTGATCTGCAGGGCGTTCGAGGATGTCGGCTCGCTCTGGGATGTGCAGCGCGTTCTGGAGCTCGGTGATGCCTTTGCCTGGCTGGAGAAGAGGTCTGAATCGCCCGCACTCGTTATCGCGGATTATCTCCTGCCCGATGGCACTGGTCTGGATCTGACGCGGGGTGCGATGAGTCCTGAGGAAGTAGGCTTCCCGCTCATCATCATCACGGGCGTGGGCTCAGAGCAGCTGGCGGTGCACGCGATCAAATCGGGCGCCATTGATTATGTGGTGAAGAACCCGGAGGAGTTACGCGAGCTGCCCTGGCGCGCGGAACGAGCGATTCGCGAATGGAAGATTTTGACGCGGCGGAAACGCCTGGAGGACGAAGTGGAGATCTACATGCGCGAGCTCGAACGCGTAACACAGGAGTTGGGAGATTCTGCGCTCCTTTTGGGCACGTACAGCGAGCAATTCGATGAGGTCGGCCGTGAGTACCTGGTCAGCGTCCAGAAGGCGACGGAGCGAACGGTCACGTTGACGGAAGATCTGCTCATGTTGACCCGAGTCGGGCGTCGATTCCATGAGTCGGAGAAGGTTGACCTGAACGAGCTTCTGGAGGAGATCGTCGCTGATCTCGGAGTGCTCATCGAGGGTCGGGGCGGTGAAATCGTGGCAGGGGAGTTACCAATGATCTCCACGCAGCGGGTGTGGATTAAAGAACTGCTCATCAATCTCATTGAAAACGGGTTGAAACTCAGCCTCACCGCGCGACCGCGCGTCACCATTGAAACTCAGGAGCAAGAGGGCGAGTATCTCTTCTCCGTACGGAGTAACGGGAGCTGTCTCAAGGAGAAAGATTTGAGCTGTATGTTCAACGCTCCCAAGCAATTGTGTCCGTATGATTATGAAGGCACCAGTTTGCGCTTGAGCCTCTGCAAGAAGATCCTGGATAAATTAGGCGGTAAGATCTGGACAGAGAACGGGGGCGAAGAATCCACGACCATCTACTTCTCGCTCCCGAAGAAGTAAGTGACCGAGCCATTCTGTGCTCGCCTTGCTCGCATCGCTATAGTGAGAGGAGTGCCAGAATAATTCTGAACGGCAGATTGCCTGCGATGAGTGCGAAGAAGAACCCCGCGGTGATGAAGAGCATATAAGGCAATCCCGGAGTGATCCATACGGCGTCCCCGATTTTCCCCTGCTCGTGATACCTTTTGAGCTCTTCTATCACGTCATCATCGATCTCGAGTCCGCCGAAGACGAGTGCCCTCCTTACCGTTTCTCCTCCCGTTTCTTCCTCCAACCCATACGAGTGGAGTAGCCGTTGGAAGGTGCACCTTGCACTCGCGAGTGTATCAATGCTTCGTTTATAGCCGACGAATGCCAGGCCAAGATGCGCCCTGAGCTCTGATGGCCGTAGCTTTACCGCGTTATAGAGAAACATGAGGGGGAAGACAAGCACTGAGATAATTGCGCCGTTGAACAGGGTGGTAATGGCAAAGGGAAAGGGATCAGGGATCGGCGCAGCGAAAAGGGGATTCGTAGGGATGAGCAGGGCGATACCAATGAGGGCTTTTGCGTCCGCACCACCGAAGAGGTTCAGGTGGAAGAAGAGATAGGCAAGTAAAAAGGTGAACCCGACGGAGTACCCGAGACTGATGAGGAACGGAACACCGCTACGATACCAGTTATACAGCGCAAGAGGGAGACCCACCGCGAGCAGGAGGATCCAGAGCTTATTGGTAACCGTTCTCGTCTTGAGATCAGAGTAGCAGGCATAGATGAGAATAGTCGCGCAGAAGCACACACTGAAAAGCTCTGTCTGTATCATACAATTGGCGTGATCGAGATCATGGGGAAGCTGTGCTGATGAGCAGTAGGCGCAAGCTCCAGGCCAAAATATTCGGTCCGCGGCATCTCGCCGTAGAGACAGGGCACGCCGGAGATGAACCGGGTTTTGAGATGAGTCGCTGTGATGGAACGCAGATCTTTCCCTTGCCCGCCTTCTTTACTGCCGTAACAGAGTACCACGCACCGCCGCTCCTTTATTGGGCTGAGCACCTCCCGCACTGCCTGATCGACGTCCGCAACTCCCTCGAGATTGAGCAGAACGAGGGCTCGTTCGCCTTCGATCTTAACCGGGAAATCCTGCAGGTCCTCGACGAGCTTTATCTTCTCTTTATGGGCTGGCGGGATAAAGGGCGCAATCCTGGCGACGAATTCGAACTGCTTGGGTGAGGTGAGCACAAGGTCCCGGCCGAGGTTGAGCGCGTTGACGGAGACTGCGCGTGCCAGGAGGTCATAGGGCACATAGTCACCTTCAAAGAGATTGAAACTCCCGTAACCGCCGAGCATCTGGTCAAGCTTTGGTATCCCGGTTGAGATCCGCAGCTCATTGAGATCAGGTAGCGGTTCCGGGACCGCGGGATTCTCGAGGTTCACCGGAATGTTGCCCTTGAACTCCGCGAACGCTTTGAACATGCCCTGATCGAGCGTAAACAGACGAACGGGATTAGTGATCCGGCAGCCCCGGAGCTTCTGCATCACCATCCGTCGCAAACGGCGCTCGCGGTTCATATCGCTCTCAACGAGCACGACGCCGTCAACGAGGTAGTCGAGTGCGGTCTGACCGGTATATTCAGCGAGCAGAATGATCTTCGTCCGCATCTTCCTTGAGAAATCGCAGAGGTTGTGCTCCAATTTCTCACGCTCCCGCGGCTCATAGTACCCGGTGTAGGAAGCGATCGCATCCCATGAGTCAATGATAATGATCGGGCGCTCCATCTTTTCCGTCCGCGTATAGACGGCCTTGAGGAAATCGGGGACGTTGGTGTACTTGAGCGGCTTAATCGTTACCCCGGGAGTTTTTATCGCGCGCTCACGCTCAGACTGGGTAGCATCGACGATGTTATCCGCGGCGATTTTATCCCTGATCCAGGGATGCTGCATGTATAAGGTCTCGGGGTCAACGCGCGTGGAGAGGTACGCACCGTTTCCCTTGAGCATGCTGAGCAGGGTAAGCGCAAAGGCCGTCTTGCCCGTCCCCGGCGGACCTTTAATCAGCAGCGTCTTGCCGTACGCGTCCTCGAAGAACGTCAGTATATCGCGTGGGATTCCGGAATACTCTTCTGCCATTTCTTTACGGTAATAATAAGATAAACAATACAATTTTTTCTATTCTTATATAACTTGACTGCGTATCTTACCTCAGTATTCATCAGTCGCTCGCGACGCGTGCCGCGCAGAGCGCACCAGTTGATGAACTTAAAGAAAGCGTTAAAATTAAATTATGAACGCTAATTACCACCACCGCCGATAAAGGCACCGTTCCCTGCTACAAAAGAAGCCCGCTCCGTGCTCAGAAAAACTTTAGCACTTTAAGTTTTACGGGGGGCAGTAACGCCGACCTGTAACAATCGTTACCCATCCGGCTAACTTCTCTCAGTCCGCTTCATAACATCGCTTTTTCGCCATCCGCATCGCGCGGTCTCTATCCCTTCTTCGGCGGTTCAGTGATTTTAGTGAATGGTGAACTAGTGAAGAATGCATGACCCCAGAGGGGCGGCAGAGAGGATCCCTTTTCATCTATCCCGCTTCATTTCTGTTCATTTAGTTCGGTGAAAACGAAAAGCTTATATATACCCGCCCTCCTTGGTGACAATCATAGAATCAATGATGGCAGACTTTGGTGTACTTACCTCACTAGTATGCCAAAGAGGATGGGAAATAGGCATATGGGGAATCGCTGGTAAGAAAAATGTTTGCAAAATTAGCTATTTGGGGCATCATAGGCTGTCTAGTATTTGTCGCTTGTTGGCTATATGGGAAAGTAGCACTAGCGATGATATTAGTTGCATTAAGTATTGCATTGGCAGCCAGCGAGATCTACAGTAGACGCAAAACCGATAAAGAATACTTAAGAGATACAGAAGCAGCACTTTTGATATGCAGGTATAGCGAAGGTATAGATCATAAAGGTCGAAGAACAGGAAAGATAATAAGGTAATTTTCTCCACTTTTTCCAACAATGGATGACTCATATTACGGTTGGATACCCATATTAAGTGGAGAGTTGGTCATAGAGGGAACATTATTTGAGAATTCTGATCTAGTAGCCGTTAAGAAACTTTTCGCATCACAAGAGAGGCAGATACTTCTTTCCGATAAGTTATTGGACGTACTGTTTAGGCTTAAACACACAGTGGAGTATAATAATGTTAGCTTTAAGAAATGCGA
>CAZFWT010000037.1:0-16585 GCA_964522635.1 uncultured Halobacteria archaeon
CCGATAAATTCGAGCAGGTGAGCATTGACGAGGCCTATCTCGATATCAGCACCCGCGTCCACGACTGGCAGGAAGCGCGCGTGTCGAATACGGAAAAAGATCACAACGGGGGGATAGAGAGACGAAGATAAATGGCCAAAAATTCATGAAGAGATGGTCGATGCGATGATAAGGCTCAATAGATCTCTACGACCATTCATTTCAAAGCTAAGTTTGTAGATATTCAACTGGGGGAAATAAGCTTAGGTTACAATTCTAATTCTTCTAAAGTCTTCACAATATTCTGCTCCAGCTCCAGTATCTTCTCTTTGATCACTTCCGGTTTCTCGTACTGCTATAACGTTATTTCAAGTGAGCATTACGGGCCTCTTTCTCTCCTTCGCTTCGGATGTAGCCTCCTGAAAATGGTGGGACAGCTGATGCTTGTTATTATCGCAAGCAAAAGGATTGCCGAACCCATGGTCACCGTTATCAATTCGAGTTCTATCCCGACGGCAGCCACCGCAATTATTAAACTCAGTCTTGACGAAAGTAAAATGCCTGCAGAAAAGCGATCCTTGAACGAATGGCGTGTGAGTAAGAGCATTGACGGCACTATTTTCACCAGGAATGCAATTAAAAGTAGCAGTGGAATAAGATAAATTCCGCCGCCGATCACGGCGTCCAGTTCGAACTTCATTCCTACCGTTATAAAGAATATGGGTACAAGGAATCCGTATCCGATTCCATAGAGTTTCTGTTCGAGAACCGTCCCGCCACGGAATAAAATGGCAAGAATCACGCCTGCGAGAAACGCACCCAGTATGGCTCCAACGCCAACAACCTCCGCTAAAACAACGAATACCAGCAATAATGCGAAGGAAGCCCTCACCCCCATCTCTGATGGTTGGTCGGACTTAAACCACTTTGAAAGTCGCTCTGGATAGTGCCAGATGACAAGCTTACCCACGTAATAGAACACGAAAAACAAAACAAATACGAGCGGAATTAAAAACATCTCCCATGTCAAGCCCTTTTCAAGGTGGAGCGTATGTACTGTAATGAGTGCCACGGTGGCAAAATCCGCAATGAATGCTGATATGATAATTGTCTGTCCAAGTTCGCTTCTTAACAGGCCTTGTTCCCCGATCGTTGGCACGATTACGCCTACTGCAGAGGTCGAGAAGACAAGTGCAAGATAGAACATTTCCATTTCCGCCGTAGGCGAGATGAGATTATACACGAGGAATATCGAAATGCCGAGCGTGAGGAGATAGAGTAACGTTCCAAGAATAAACAATTTTGCTCCGTGAACCTCAACCTGCGAGAAATCTATTTGCAGACCTACCAAAAACATCAGGAATATAAATCCAAAGCTTGCGAGAAATGCTATTCCTTCTTCTTCTCCGGTAAAAAGCCCCAGTACACTTCTACCGACAATAATACCACAGATGAGCTCTCCAACTACTGCCGGGACGCCGATTCTACCACAAAGGAGGGGGATCAAGAACGCAAAAACGGCGATTGTAAATAAAGCAAAATAAGGCGTTGTTATCATAAGCATCATATAACGGTGAGAACAGAGCAGGGAGCGTCTTTTACTATTTTCCTGATCATGTCTGACCGTATGATCCCCTTTCCTCTCCAAGGAATCACGGCGAGTTCGTAATGCTCACTTTTCACTTCTTTTACCGCTTCTATCATTGGGTTACCATCTATCCACTTTTCAATAATCCGTACGTTTCCTTTCTCTCCTAATTTCTTTACCCCGTCGATCAATTGACTGGGAACATTTTCCAAAAAGAATAAATGCAGATCAGCCCCGCATAAACGGGCTAACTGAACCGCATGCCGGCCAACACGCTCTGATATCTCGGATGAATCAAGAAGCGCAAGCACGTGCTCGTAATACCTGAATGTACGTGCTACAAGCACGGGACAGGAAGCACATTTTATTAACTTTAAAATAACACTTCGTTTAAATATTTTATCCATCATGCTGAGTTCTTCCTGGTCTATTATCACACAATCAGGATAATATGAGTGCTCTTTTACACGGTCTATAATGATACAGCTCGGATAATGCAAGTGTTTTTTAATGATGTCCATCAGTTTTTCCTCCTCCAGCAATATCTTGAAAGTTACACCCATCTCCTTTGCTTCAGCCATCATTTTTTGGTTATTTATATCTGCAGACGATATAGCAGTGACCTCAGCCCGTGCCACGGAAGCAACGAGCAAAGCTTCTTTGAACGCCTTATCCACCGTATTTTCATTCAGTATTGGAACGAGGATTTTGGTAAAAGGTGATAGTTTCTTCCCCACATCAAAGCGTAACAGATCTCCAATGAGATTTGCCACTATCTTCGTAGGAAACATGATGTATTCAATGCCCAGCTTCTGGAACCGCTCCCGGTCCTCGGGATCTTCCACCCGAACAATTATCTTGGGGACGCCACGATTCTTCGCAATAGCCGCAGCGCGATAATTGACATCGTCATTACTGGTGAGTGAGATAAAAGCAACGGCATCATCTAAACCCACTCGATCGAGCAATTCCTCATCACTTCCGTCACCAGTGACCACCTCCACACCCTTTATTTCCGAAAACTTTTTCCGCTTTTCCGGGTTTATCTCGATAACAACCGATTCCGGCAACTGAACTGCCAGCTCTCTTCCTACTCTCCCACCGCCAACAATGATATTTTTCATTGCAAAACGTTGATCACGCGTTCGATAAAACTAATAAAAATTGCCTATCCTGGTTTAAAAATCTATGGGAAGTGCGTGCGATTAATTTATGGAGAATTTTGAAAAACCCCATACTAGCAACACCCTGTAATTTTAAATATACCAAAACATATATTCACTATCATGAAAAGTTTTGTTGATTTTGGCCTGAATGAAGCGTACAAGCGAGTGGCGCGGCTTGGTGATAAACTTGCGGAGATTGAATCGTTGCTTGATTGGGAAGCGGTTCGTCCGATAGTGGGCGAGCTGTACGATAACAAAAGCGAACGAGGCGGTCTTCCTTCACGACTGGAACGCCTCCGTGACGAGTGAGACACCCGCTGAGCGCTCTCAGCCAGGCGCAATAAAGAGGAAATTGGTCGGCATTGCCGTAACGTGCATCATCACCGTGCTCATATTCAGGATCGTGAAATGGTATAAGCGGCTGTAGACCGCATAAGAGATGAGAGTCATACTGCACGTGGACATGGACAGCTTCTTCTCGGCCGTCGAGATGCGTGAGAAGCCAGATCTGAAGGGTAAACCGGTCGTCGTGGGTGGCCGAATCCCGCCGGAAGCAGAGCTCGAGACTGGCGAAGGAGCAGGAGCAGAAAAGCGGAGAATACGCGGCGTCGTGAGCACCTGCTCGTACGAAGCACGCGAATATGGTGTCCACTCGGCGATGCCGCTTTCAAAGGCCTACCAGCTCTGTCCCGACGCGATCTTCCTACCGGTGGATATGGTGCTGTATAAAGCGGCGTCAAAGCAGATCATGCGCATTCTGCGGTCCTTCGCCGATAAATTCGAGCAGGTGAGCATCGACGAGGCCTTTCTCGATATCAGCACCCGCGTCAACGATTGGCCGGAAGCGCGCGCGTATGCACAGCGGATCAAGTGGGAGATCACGGAGAAGGCAGGACTCAACTGCTCCATTGGCGTCGCGCCCAACAAGGTCGTGGCAAAGATCGCCTCGGATTTCGAGAAGCCTGACGGGCTCACCGTTGTGGACTCGGGAAATGAATCGAAGTTCTTAGCGCCCCTACCGGTGAAGAAGATCCCGGGCGTGGGCCCAAAAACGGCCGCGACGCTGAGACAACGGGGGATCGCGACGATTCACGAGCTGGCGAGAAGAGACGTGCAAGAGCTCGTGGCGCGATTCGGCAAATACGGATGGCGACTGCATCAGGTGGCCAACGGCATCGACGAGCGTGAGGTGGAAGAGAAGTGGGAGCGCAAATCACTGAGCCGCGAGACGACGCTAGAAGAGCATACAAGCGACCCTGAGGTGCTCAATCGCTGCATCGATGCGTTAGCGGAACGCGTACATGAGCACCTGGTACGCGAAGGGTTTAGCTTCAAGACGGTCGCGATCAAGGTCAAGTTCGACGATTTCTCGGTATACACGCGTGCAAAGACCTTCAGAGCGTTCCATTCCGATCTCGCTACAATCACGAAGACGGCGCGGGAGCTGTTCAAGGAATTTATCGGGGAGAGAGCGGGCAAAAGGCAGATACGGCTGGTCGGCGTTCGCGTCTCAACGCTGGGTGTGCTCGATGCGAAGCAGCAGCGGTTTGCGTGAATCAGTAGAAGTCTCAGATTGAAGAACCGGCGCGCTCGCAAGTTATTTATGCCGTGGCACCAATAGAATGGCACGAATAACGGCTCAAGACCATAAACTCGGAGCTTTCGCTCTTCTCAGGGTGCAGATGCAGACGCTTTTCGACTGAAGCCCATGATCGCCGGTGCGAAAGGAGGAAAAGCGAGCGAATGAACCGTAAACCGTGTTAAGAGGTTGTGGAGAGGGTTATGACGCCTGAAATCATACTCGTGCTGGCGGTGCTCGTGGTCACCGTTATCCTCTTCGTGACGGAGGCTTTTCGCGTCGATATCATTGCTATCCTGGTCATGGTCACGCTGCCCTGGCTGGGGCTGATTACCCCCGTGGAAGCATTCTCAGGCCTTGCAAGCAACGCCGTGGTGGCGATCATCGCGGTGATGATCCTGAGCTATGGCGTGGGGCGTTCGGGCGTGATGAACCGGATCACCCGGCAGATAATCAACGTGGCGGGCAAGAGCGAGAGACGACTGATTGGACTTGTGGCCGCTGCGGTCGGACTGATCTCCTCGTTCATGCAGAATATCGGCGCGGTCGCGCTCTTCCTGCCGGCGGTGATGCGGATCTCCAAGAAGATGCGCATACCTGTCTCACGGCTCCTGATGCCGCTGGGCTTCGCGGGCATATTGGGCGGCACGCTTACCATGGTCGGCTCCGGCCCGCTCATCATCCTCAATGATCTCTTACGGCAAGGCGGGCAGGAGCCCTTCGGCCTCTTCGGTGTGACACCCATCGGTATTGTGCTTCTTACCGCAGGCATTGTCTATTTCCTGACCCTTGGCAAACGGGTATTCCCGGAGAGTAAAGGAGGGGAGATTATCAGTCCGCAGCAGGAATTGATCGAGACCTGGGACTTGCCCTCGACCATTTTTCACTGTGTCATCCCGCCTGATAGCCCGCTCATCGGGAAGACGCGGGAAGAAGCTCAGATCTGGGCGCGTTACACTATCAACCTTTTGGCGCTCACAGAGGGCAAAGAGCTGCTTTATGCACCATGGCGCTACACCCGCTTCGTCGCGGGCCAGGAGCTCGCGGTGCTCGGTACCCAGCGCGATCTCGAACGCTTCATCGCCGATTTCCGCTTGGAGGTCACGACAGCGAGTCCGCAATTTGAGGCATTACGCAGCGGCGAAGTCGCCGGATTCGCTGAGCTCATCATACCGCCGCGCGCACCGGTAGCGGGAAAGACGATGCGGAAACTGGCGATCCGGAAGACCTACGGCGTGGAGCCTATAATGCTCTTGAGCGGTGTCCGCGAGGAGCGAGAAGACTTCTCGGACCGTATCTTAGAGCCAGGTGATGCGATGATCATCCACGGCCACTGGGAGAATATCAAGGCGATGGCCGATAACCGCAACTTCGTGCTTGTCACGCCGATCGAGACCGAAGCCGCGGGGAAATCGCGGCCAACCGCGGCAAGCCTGTGCTTTTTGGGCGCCATTGCACTGATTTTACTGGGTGTGCCGCTCGCGCTCGGGCTCCTCTCCGGTGCACTGGCGATGATTATCCTGCGCATCGTGCCGATCGACGAAGCGTATAAGGCCGTTGACTGGCGCACGGTCTTCCTGCTCGCCGGCTTGATCCCGCTGGGGATCGCGATGGAGAAGACCGGCGCGGCAAGCTTGGTCGCTACCCGTATGATCTCACCGTTACAGGGCAGCCATCCCCTCCTCATTCTGGTCGCCATCGCCGCGCTCACGACACTCTTCAGCCTCTTCATGTCCAATGTCGCGGCCACCGTTGTTCTGGTGCCGCTCGTGCTCATCATCGGTGATGTGGCCCAGATTAGTCCCCGCGCGCTCGCGCTGCTCGTCGCCGTCTGCGCCGCCAACTCCTTCGTTCTGCCCACACATCAGGTGAATGCGTTATTAATGGCTCCCGGCGGCTATCACAACGCCGATTACCTGAAAGCAGGCGGGATCCTGACAATCATCTTCATCGTGATCGCCGTCGGGCTCATCTATTTATTGTATGTATAACAACAGGGTTACGAGAGCATGCGGTGAAGCGGAAACCCGCGTGCGAAGGCCATGGACATCTTCTATTACCTCTATACGGGCATCGGACTCATTGGCATGGGGGTCATCGTCTGGGGTGTCCTGCTCATCTTCAGCAGAGTGTTGCGGCTCGAATTCTCCCGACTGAGGGGCAGAGCAATTTGCAGAGAACGGGAAGTGCTTCGTCATCAACTTGGGTCATATCTCCTGCTGGGGCTGGAGTTCCTCATCGCCGCGGATATCATTAGGACCGTCACCGATCCGACGCTGGAAGAGATGGCTATTCTGGGCGGAATCGTGCTCATCAGGACGGTGCTCAGCTATTTCCTTGACCGGGAGCTGGCTGCGTCCTATCCGTGCGTGGAGCGGACCAAAGTGGAAGCTTAACCATCCATTATCCTCGACCATGGTGTCCGTACGGCGGAATCGACATTACGTCCTCAGAATCCGTAGCCTGCTCACGCACACCGTAACTTATTTATCCTATAGGCGCGTTAGCAACCCTACTGGAGGTGTAGACGCATGATTATACAGCAGTTTTTTGTGAAGGGTCTTGCGCACAGTTCATACCTGCTTGGCGGAACCACGACCTGCGCGATCATCGATCCCCGACGTGATGTGGAGATCTATCTCGAGGCTGCCAAAGCCATGGATATGGACATCACCCATATCCTAGAGACGCATCTCCATGCCGACTTCGTTTCCGGACATCTCGAGCTCGCGGATCGCACGGATGCGCAGATTTACGCGCCGAAATCCGCAAACTGCGCCTTCGATCATGTTGGCGTCACCGAAGGCGACACGTTCGAGATCGGGGATATGCAACTTCAAGTGCTGGAAACGCCGGGCCATACGCCCGAGCATATCAGCTACGTGGTCTCGGACAGTACGCGGGGAGAGGAGCCGGTGAGTGTCTTCTGTGGCGATACGCTCTTTGTCGGCGATGTAGGACGACCGGATCTCTTCCCGGGAAGGGCGCGGGAACTGGCGTCGAAGTTATACGACAGTCTGCACGAGAAACTTCTCCAACTGCCGGACTTCTGCGAGGTCTATCCTGCGCACGGCGCCGGCTCGCTCTGTGGTCGTATGCTCGGCGCGAAGCGGACGAGCACCATCGGGTATGAACGGAGGTATAATCCCGAGCTGCAGATCGCGGATCATGAGGAGTTTATCACATCGCTGACCACAGACATGCCCCCTGCGCCTGACCATTTCAGTCGCTGCAGCGAGATCAACCGCCGCGGGCCGACACTGGTGCGAACCCTGCCGGTGCTGGAAGCTTTAAACCCGAAGCTCTTCTACGAGCGCTCGAGACGGGACAATACGATCGCGGTCGGTGTGCGTGGTTACGACTCCTTCGGGTGCCAGCATGTGCCCGGGGCGTTTCACATCGACTTCGCGGGCAATTTCGCCACCTTCGCGGGCTGGGTGCTGCCGCCGAACGCTGATATTCTCCTGGTGACCGACAGCAGCGAGCAAGCAGAAGAGGCTGTCGTCTGGCTGAGACGCGTTGGGCTCGATAACGTCACCGACTATCTTGACGGCGGGATGTTCGAATGGGCAAAGGCGGGCTTACCGACGAGTTACGTCCGGCAGCTATCGATAGAAGCGTTCCATAAAGCGATCACCGGCGATCAGAAGATGGTACTCGTTGACGTGCGATCGCCGAGCGAATACGCGAAGTATTATATCTCGGGCGCACTCAATATCCCCTTCGCTGACCTCCGGACGCGGTACACCGAACTTGATCCGAACGCGCCAACGATCGTCATCTGCAATACCGGCCATCGCTCGAGTCTGGGCGTGAGCATTCTGAAGCAGCACGGGTTCGTGGAGGTATTTAATGTCGCGGGCGGCATGACGGGCTACAACGCGGCAGGCTACGGCCTCGAATGCCCGGTCTGCTCGGTGCCACACGGGCCGCGATTCTTCCCGCCCGAACCACAAGCGAAGGGGGAGGGATGAGCTATGGATTGGCTCACTATGGCGCGCTGGTCTCCATATGTAGTGGGTATCGGCATCGGCGTCCTGAGCTGGTTTGCCTTCGTGCTCTCTGACAAGCCGATCGGCTGTTCAACCGCATATGCACGCACGAGCGGGATGCTTGAGCGGCTCGTCCGCGGTAAGAAGGTGCTGAAGAAGCCTTATTACCAGAAGTTCGCGCCCGTGGTGGATTGGGAGTGGATGCTCGTTGTAGGTGTCGTGATCGGCGCATTCATCTCCGCGCAGCTCTCTGGCGCCTTTCAGCTGCTCTGGGTGCCGAGCACGTGGGCTGCGGCCTTTGGCACCAATCCGGTGCTCAGGTGGCTCGTGGCACTCATCGGCGGGTTCTTCATGGGATTCGGCGCGCGCTGGGCGGGCGGCTGCACCAGCGGCCATGGGATCAGCGGGACACTCCAGTTAGCAATCAGTAGCTGGCTCGCCGCGATCTGCTTCTTCATCGGCGGTATCGCCGCAGCGATGCTCATCTTTTATGTCATCGGTTAGGAGGACGAAAGCATGTTAACAGGACTGCATGAGAAGAAGAACCTGCAACTGGTGCTTGGACTGCTTATCGGGATCGTATTCGGCTTCCTGCTCCAGAAAGGTGGCGTGACAGACTATAATGTAATCATCGGGCAGTTACTGCTCACCGATTTTACCGTGGTCAAGATCATGCTCGCGGCCTCGATCACCGGGATGCTGGGCGTGCACCTGCTTCGCAGCCTGGGCCTGGCGCAGCTCCATCCAAAGCCGGGATCCTTCGGCGCCTCGGTCATCGGGGGTCTCCTCTTCGGCATCGGCTTCGGTATTCTCGGCTACTGCCCGGGGACCGTCGCGGGTGCGGTCGGCCAGGGCGCGCTCGATGCGCTCTTTGGCGGCGTCGTCGGGATGCTGATCGGCGCAGGCATCTTTGCCGCGCTCTACCCGAAGCTGCAGCAGACGATCCTGAGCAAAGGCGACTTCGGCGAACTCACGCTGCCAACGCTCTTCAAGATGAACGCATGGATCCTCGTGATTCCCGTGGCCGCAGCCCTGACGGCGCTGCTATGGTTGATGGAGCGATTTGGACTGTAGGTTGTAACTGTAACGATAAGCGCGTATATAAGCTCGCACAAGCAAGCCTCAGCCAACAATCCTATATTTCACGAGATGGAGGATGATCCACGTGGCCACGTATGAGAGGAAGGCGTGTGTGGAGGTCCACCACTGGAGGTAGTGCATCAATCCGAACTGGATCAGGACATATTCGCCGATCGCGCCGAACGTCGCGATAAGAAGGATATCGAGCACGCTGTAGGTAAGCTTGAAGTCCTGTGGGACATACAGCGCCCATGCCGCACCGCCAAACAGGATGACCAGCATCACCTCGATCGGCACGCACGCGGGATAGGTCGATTCCACGGGCATACACACGGGCACTAAACTGTTTGAGCTGTACCATAAATTGAATACCGTGCCAGAATTCTCGAACGAGAAATCGAAGAGCACCAGGAAGATCGCAACAGCCAGGGCCTTCTTCAACCTTCTGCCCGCCGGTTTTTCCACAAAGAGTTCAACTGCAAACCAAACAACAGCGCCGGCACTGAGCACGAGCCACGGGGTCCAGATCGGGAGCTGCCCGGCATTGACCCGCGGCAGGAGTACCAGCATGAGAAAAACGCCCAGCAGGACAAACAGGCCGAGCAGCTTCAGGAGCTTGACGCGTTCCGCGGTACTCAGTCTTTCGAGTTTCATCTGGGTTGGCTATAAGAGATCCTTGATATCCATAAAGAGCGCGGAGGCACCCATAATAAAACTCAGCCAGAAGACGAGCGCGTAGCAGTCATCGCGTGGATGCCCACGCCAGAGCACATAGGCCACTGCGGAGAAGAGCAGTAAGGCGATACCGACCTGCCAGTGCTCTGCCTCGATGAAGAAGGTGAATGAGCTGATTGCTAACCCGCCAATAATGACGAAGAGCAGGAGTTTCTGGTGTGTTGGATCACAAATCATCGGTATGACGCGCATTGCTGTCTTTGTTTCCCTCCTCTGCCTTCCGTAGAATAGCACTCCGAGCACTAATTCTGCTCCAGGTAAATAAAACCTGATGGTGTTCTAAGGATTGGGCTGGGTGTGATGCGCATTCAGGCATGGAAGAGCATTTGCTCGACCACCGTTTCGATCTCCTTCGCAACCTCCGCCTTCGGACGATCGCCTTTCACGATGACGGTGTGCTCAAAGCACTCCCGCAGCTCAAGATACCGCGCTCTGACCTGCTCCAGCCGCTGCTCCTCCTCGAAGAGCTCGATATTCTCACGGTTCCGCTCTATCCGCTCCAGACATACCGCGGGCGGCGTGTCGATAATCACCGTGAGATCTGGTCGTCTGAATCGCGCGTTGATCGCGAGCAAAAATTTGAGGTCGTTGTCCACGGAGCCGAAGGCGAGCGATGAGAGTATATAACGATCGGAGATGACGACTTTATTGGCTTCAAGCGCGGGCTCGATCTCCTGCTTCAGGTGCTCCGCACGGTCGGCGGCGAAGAGCAACTGCAGGGTGGAGGGGGAGAACTCGATTTTGCGATTTAATGCTGCTTTGATTAGATCTCCTAGTGCAAACGCGGTCAGCTTCCCGATCGGCGACGCGGTGGGTTCTTTGGTTAGCAGAACGTCGTTGCCCTTACTGCGCAGATACGCGGCTAAGAGCGCGGACTGCGTGGACAGGCCCGCGCCGTCCAGGCCTTCGATGACGATGAAAAATCCTTTTCTGGCGGTCATTACAATGCCTCAGGTTTTGATCGTTTGGTGGATGAGAAAGAACCTATTACCACATAGCGGCTCAACCTATTTAAGGCGTGTTGCTTCACCTATTCGGACGGCGAACAGGGCTTTTATCGCGCTCGCCGTTGCTCGTAAAGGCTTCTAAAAGAAGTTACCGATTCCGTGCTCAGAGAAAGGGTGTCGACGGCTGTATCTGGGACGTAGCAGCGAGATGAGTAGCAAGCGGTTTATTATTCCTAGATATAGGGTTCCATAGCCAAAAACGTAAAATAAGCCATCTTTTCAATTCTTTGAGCTTTTTGACGGCTGCTGAGTGGACTTACCCGCGATGTTCTTAGCTTCCCTAGAGCGCCAATTGTTCTATTCAAACTTTCTCTGGTTTTTTAAGTCTTCAGTCATTTCGATTCTAAGAGGATATGAATGAAAAGAGGTCTCTGCTAGTCCTTTTTAAGTCTTCTAATGAAAAGGAGATTCAAAATGAAACACGGAGATGATGAAAATTCAAAAACGAAAGTCACTCTAGATACCTCCTGTTTAATTGATTTGCAAAGGCAGGACACTAGAGAGGATATTAGAAAGCGAGCGGAAGCTGTTAAAGAAATAATTTATTGGCATCAGGAAGGATTAATAGATGTTAAAGTTACAACACGAGTGGAATTTGATCAAAGAAATTATAAAAACGAAGAGAAAAAAAAAGAAATTATTAGATTTCGCTAATAATGTAGGGGTAATAAGATCTGTTTTTAGATATGGCATATCAAGATATGGATCGATCTCAGATGATGTTATCAGAGATGGCTACGGGAGTTTAGAAACTGTAGAAATGGAAAACAAGTTGAGGGATATTATGTTTGAGGGGTTTAGTTTTGGCGAGTTTAACGGAAAAAGCAAAAAAAGAATTGCTGATGTGGATCATTTATTGGCTCACATACTAGCAAAAAGAGATTATTTTATCACTTCAGACAAAAGGCACTTTATTAACAATAGAGAAATGCTAAAAGCTGAATTCGGCGTTGAAATATTGACGCCGGAGGATTTCGTGAAGATGTATGACAACGTTTAATTAACGTTTAATTTTGGTCCCCAAAAACCCTTCACCGTACCTCGTCCCCACCATACCGCATCCGATCCATTAATTCTTGTCGCTTGCCCGCGTTCCAGCCGCTCACCGCCTGCAGATAGCCCGTTATTCGCGATATGTAATCGAGGTTGTCCGAGTTGCACCGCTCACACGCCTCCCGCAGCCCCATCGTGACATGCGCGCAGTCCTTACAGACCGTCATATCCTTGGTGAAGGCGAAATAGCCCGTCTGCGTGTTCTTTGCGATCTTCATCGCCAGACTCTTTACGCCACGTGGATCGGGATACCCCTCGCCGAGGAAGATGTGCATGATGTTCCCGCCGTCCACGATGGGGAAGAACCGGTGCTCGATATCAATCCGCTCGGCCAGTGAGATCTTCGCGGCGGGGGGCACGTGCGTCCCGTTCGTGTAGTAAATAGGCAGATCACGCGTCTCATGGATCCGCGCCAGCGCGCTCTCGATGTCGCCCTTCACGACGCTCAGCGCGTTCTCCCTGAACTCCTGGTTCAAGAGGTCGGCCACCGCGAACCGCTGCACCACGGTCTCCGCGGGCGTGCGTGAGAAGCTGATGGTCATGCCTTCGCGCTGAGAGAGCTCCTTCGCGTACAGCTCCATCACGGTCATCGTGTGCACGGCGAGCCGTAACGCGCCTTCGTCCTCGTGCAGCTGCTTCCCGTAGTGGTGCTGCACCATCTCGTTGATGCCCGCCACACCGATGATATACACGAGCTCGTCGAGATGAACAGCCATCGAGCCCTTCTCGTCCGTGTGCGGATCCTTCGGCCGCTGCGTTGCGAACGGCATCCGTCCGCTCTCGACGATCTGCTGCATCCACCGCTTCTTGATCTTCAGCACCTCGACCGCGCGGTCCATCAGCCGCTTCAGCTCAGCAAACAGCCGCTCGTCGTCGTGATCCGCCCGATACGCAGCCCGCGGGCAGTTGAGCGTGATCACCTGCCAGCCGCCCATGGTGAAGTGCGTGCCGTTCCTGAAGTACATCTTATCCTTGAAGTCCTCATCGTCCGGCGAGGTCTTGAAGCTGTACGCGCAGCACTGGTAACAGGACACGCCTTCGCCCGCGCCGCGGTACTCCGGGATCTTATTATCGAAATACGGCGACCCGTACTTCGCGGTCAGCTCGAACGCCAGGTCGTACAGCTCTGAATACGTGGGCAAATCTGGATGCTCGGTATTGAACGGCTCGTCCTCTGTCAGGAAGAACGGCTCGATCGCGATCTCAGGCTTCGGAAAGTTGAAAGGCTTGCCCCAGTAATCGCCCTGCAGCATCACGCTCATCAGCGCCTTGAAGGCCAGCCGCACCTCGCGCTCGTATTCACCGTAGGTTCTCAACGGCGCCCGTTCGCCGTCCCAGACGTCACCCTTGTACACCACGGGCTTATCTTTCCAGATCTTCGGCACGCCGGGCGTGAGCTGCACCGAGGAGAAGACCAGCTGCCCGCCGCGCGCCACCTGCATCTGCGTCATCTCGTAGACGAACATCTGCATCAACTGCTCGATCTCATCGTACGATAAGCCTTCTAGGTATGGCGCGATGAAGGTGAGGAAATTGAAGAAGCCCTGGCCGCCCGCGAAGTTCGTCTGCGCGCTCCCTAAAATCTTGACCGCATGCAGGATCGCCACTTCCGGCTTCTTCGCGGGGCCCGCGACCGAGGCCTTCGTGCCCGAGCCATCCGGCATCAGGCCGTAATAGAAGAAGTACCGCAGGTCCCAGTCCTGGCAGAACCCGCGCGTGCCGAAATATTCGAGATCATGGATGTGCAGATCGCCGCTGAGGTGCAGATCAGCGAGCTTCGGCGGCAACAACAACAGATACTGCTCCTTGCAGATCTTGTCCGCCTTCTTCTTGTGCGAGGTCTCCGCGTTGTCCTGCAGGTTCGCGTTCTCGTTCGCCTCGAAGCCCTCGCCAACGTCGATCAGATGCGCGTCGTAGACCGGCGTACCCACCCGGGTGCAGACGTTTCGCCATTCCTGCTCCTTGTACTCCTCCAGCAAGATCTGGTTCACGATCTCGCGCACGAGCGCGCCCGAGAGCTGCGAGATGCCCATCACCTTGATCCGGAGCTCCGCCTCCCTCGCGATTTCACGCGCCGTCTCCACGTCAATCGCGGGCTTACCGTAGAATTTCGCACCCAACGTGGTCTCACGTAGAAGCTGCTTCACGATCGCTTCCCGATCCCACTCAACTATATGCCCGTCGCTGGTTCGCACCTTGGGAAAACGTAATCGCATCCCGCCCAGCGTGGTCTGCACCGAGCCATTCTCGATACCAAAAAGTCGGTTCATGCTCCTCCCTCTTCCTTTAACGCTGCTTTTAGCATATCCTTCCGTAATACCTCACCGTCAAACAAGACCTCTGAGGTGAGAAACCGCGACCCGATCTGCACGACGGGGGTGATCATCGTGAAGACGCCCGCCATCCGCAGCTCGGTCAGCGCTTCCGCTGTCGTAATATCCACCTCCTCAACCTGCTCGCCCTCAGCTGCCAGGAACTCCTTGACGAGCTTACAATTCGGACACACGTTCGTTGCGTAAACTTTTATACCCATCTTCTTCCACTCCACCGCGCGACTGCAAGAAAGCCGAAGACTATTGGAGAGCTATTGTCGCTCCACCCTAATAAAACCCTCGGTCGCACCCTGTTCTGAGCGTTAATAGCCGTTAAAATCTGTATTTGAGCCAGAATAAAGGTTTTTTAGCAAATCGGCTGAGAATTATTCACCACATAGGGAAATTAACCGTTTTGAAACGGGAAAAAGCAACAGCGCCTCGAGCAACGTGCGAAACGACACGTACCCGCGCCACGAACCACGTATACAATACAATATAATATAATATAAGCATAAGCACGCGCCTGACCAACGACCGCCGGAGATGCAGGGAAGCCAGGGCCCAGATTCGAACTGGGGTATAGCTGATCTGCAGTCAGCCGCGTAGCCGCTCCGCCACCCTGGCCTGGCCTCACCCAACTCTTTCTTGTTGATAGCGCGGAGTTCTAAAAATAGGTTATGTGCCTGGGTTCCACTACCGTGGTTACGTGCTCTTGCAAAAAGAAGAAGAAGGTGAGGAGAAGGGCAAACGCACTTGCAACTCTGATTTCATCTGGGCTCAGCGAGATTGTCCGGTGCGGACGTTAGTAGCTGCGGGCTAAAAATCTCGGTTTATCACCTTGAGTCTCACACCCCAGCCCTATCAAACCGCTCTTCTAACGGTGTCCTTAAGAGGTCTCTTTTTGGGGATGGCTTCGAGCTTAGATGCTTTCAGCTCTTATCCATGAGCGCGTAGCTGCCCGGCAATGCCCGGTCGGACAACCGGTAGACCAGTGGCGCCGCTGCCTTGTTCCTCTCGTACTAAAAGCAGCTTCTCCTCAGACCTCAATACACCCCCAGTAGATAGCAACCGACCTGTCTCACGACGGTCTAAACCCAGCTCACGATCTCCTTTAATAGACGAACAGTCTTACCCTTGGCTGCAGATGCACAGCCAGGATGGAGAAAGCCGACATCGAAGTAGCAAACCTCCAGGTCGATGTGAACTCTCGCTGGAGACAACTCCGTTATCCCCGGGGTAGTTTTTCTGACGTTTTTAGGCCCCACCAATGAGCCTTAAAAGTTCGCTAGATCCGACTTTCGTCTCGTGACTTCCTGCTGTGCGAAGTCACGTCAGGCTGACTTTTACTCTTACACTCTACGGTGGAGTTCTGACCCACCTGAGTCAACTTTAGAGCACCCTCGATATCTTTTCAAGGGTATGGCGCCCCACCTGAACAGCCCACCTACCGGTGTTCTCTTGCGAGTGAGGGACACAACTCCGAAAGGGTAGTGTTCCATTGTTGGCTCCATGCTTCCTAGCGAAAGCACTTCAGCGCCTCCTACCTACGCTCTACATCCGAAGTCGTGGCTCAGCGACAGGCTGCTGTAAAACTCCACGGGGTCTTCGCTTCCCCTTGGGGGTCCCTGGCCTTTTCACCAGGATAGAATTTTCACCGGGTTCCAGCTAGGGACAGTAGAAGGCTCATTCCTTCTTTCGTGCAAGCCGCCAATTAAGCGGCTAGGTACTACGCTACCTTAAGAGGGTCAGAGTTACCCCCGCCGTTTATAGGTCCTTCGTCCCCTTGAAAAGGGCTTTCAGATACCCACACTGGGCAGGAGTCAGCGACCGTACACATCCTTACGGACTTGCGGTCGCTTATGTTGTTATTAGACAGTTAGCCTTCCCTTGTCACTGCGACCTGCTTCTCACGAAGCAGGCACCCCTTATCCCGAAGTTACAGGGCTAATTTGCCGAATTCCCTTAGCTGGAGTAACCCGACACGCCTAAGCCTTCTCAGCTAGGGGCACCTGTGTCGGTTCTCGGTACGGACATCCAGCCGCCTTTTTCACGGGCCCCTGGGCTCAACTGACTTCCGCCATCACATATTCA
>CAZFWT010000037.1:16595-19184 GCA_964522635.1 uncultured Halobacteria archaeon
GCTTCTCGCCATTACGGCTCTCCATGGGCTTCGATGCTTGGACGGTGCGACGACACCGCTCAATCTACCCAGAAGCGTCAGGTGTACTCGAAGTACATAGGCTGGACGGCACAGGAATATTAACCTGTTTCCCATTTGACATGCTCCAATTGGGACATATCTTAGGACCGGCTAACCCTTGGTTGACGAACATTGCCAAGGAAACCTAGCCCCTTCGGCGGTTGGGATTCACACCCAACTATGCTGCTACTCATGCCAGGATTCTCGTTTCTGCCCGGTCCACACCCCCTCACAGAGATGCTTCTACCCAGACAGAACGCCCCTCTACCGGATCTCCTTGCGGAGCCCTAGGGTATCGGTGGTCGGCTTCAGCCCCATCCATTTTCGGTGCTGCAAACCTCGGCTGGTGAGCTGTTACGCACTCCTTAGAGGATAGCTGCTTCTAAGCTAACCTCCCAGCTGTTTGTGGTCTGCAACGCCCTTTAGTGTTAACACTTAGCCGACGCTTTGGGACCTTAACCCCAGTCCGGGTTCATTCCCTCACGGACTAGGAGCTTACCCCCTAGCCCGGACTCCGATCCTCTACGACGATGGCACCTTCGGAGTTTGACAGGGGGGCGGGGTCTTTCGACTCCGTATCCCCCAATCGGTTGCTCTACAGCGCCATCCATCTCCGATCGGGTCATACTACGGTATGTTTCGAGGGGAACCAGCTATTGCCGGGTTTGATTGGCCTTTCACCACTAAACGCAGGTCATCCGAGAGATTTGCAGATCATCACCGGTTCGGCCCTCCATTCTCCTTTCGAAGAATTTCAGCCTGCCCACGCTTAGATCACCCGGCTTCGGGTCATATCCCAGTGATTCCGCGCAGTTCATACGCCGTTCCTCTTCTTGCGAATGCGAACTTATTGGTTACCCTTCGGCTTCCCGATTCCCGGTTAGCCTCACCACTGAGATATACTCCCTGGCCCGTTCTCCAGAACGTAAGATACGACCCTGTTCTACGATCCTCGTACTAATCCCTCGCGAGATGCTCCTTCGGATCGCGTCATCACTTCCAAGCCGTATCACTCTATCACCATTTAGTTTCAGGCTCTTTTGACCTCCTTACTTGGGGTACTTTTCAGCTTTCCCTCACGGTACTACTCCGCTATCGGTCTCAAGACGTATTTAGTTTTGGAGGTTGGTAGCCCCCAGCTTCCCGCAGGAATTCCGACCTACGGTACTCAAGTGAAGGGTCAAGCCCTCTATCTTGCGCTTACGAGGCTCTCACTCTCTCTGGCGCCTCATTCCAGAGGACTTCAGCTTCAATAGGGCGGGCTCTTATTAACCCTTACTTACCACACCACATCTCCCGCCTCTTTCAAGAAGGGATTCGGTTTGAACTCTGCCGCTTTTACTCGCCGTTACTCACGGCATCTCAATTGATTTCTTTTCCTGCTCCTACTGAGATGTTTCAATTCAGAGCGTTCCCGATCCCGAAGGATCGACTCAAAGAGTCAAGAGTTCCCATTAGGGCATCCTCGGTTCACAGGCTCCTTGTGCCTACCCGAGGCTTATCGCAACTTGGCACGCCCCTCATCAGCGCTTGAGCCGAGCCATCCACTAAATGGCATGATCACCAGTCTCACTAAACCCATTGGATGTCAGAGTTGTCAAGTGCGTTTACAAACCTCATCTGGCAGAGGCCGCGCCTCTCCATCGGTACTTCCCTAGCAACACCCAGGTTGCTAGGTGCATTCATTTACATACATCGATCTTCCTCACCGTCACACACATGGAATGGACTCGCTGGGATTTGAACCCAGGGCCTTCGCCTCGCAAAGGCGACGATCTTCCACTGATCTACGAGCCCGGCCCATCTCCCAGCTAGCTATATACCATGCGGTAATGTAAAGTTATGAGAAGCTCACCCAACAATCCGGCGATACTTTCAGCTCTGATTGGTAGAATATATTAGGAGGTGATCCAGCCGCAGATTCCTCTACGGCTACCTTGTTACGACTTAGCCCCCCTTACGAGACCTAGGTTCGAACATCCCAAGAAGAATGGCCTCACCTAAATCCCACTCGGCTGGCTTGACGGGCGGTGTGTGCAAGGAGCAGGGACATATTCACCGCCCCGTTTTGAGAGGCGATTACTACGGATTCCATGTTCACGAGGGCGAGTTGCAGCCCTCGATCCCAACTAAGGATGGCTTTAGGAGATTATCACCCCCTTTCGGGGTCGATACCCATTGTACCACCCATTGTAGCACGCGTGTAGCCCGGAGGATTCGGGGCATACTGACCTACCGTGGCCCGCTTCTTCCTCCACCTTAGCGGCGGCAGTCCCCACAGAGTGCCCATCCTCTCGGAAGAGATGCTGGCAACTGTGGGCACGGGTCTCGCCCGTTGCCTGACTTAACAGGATGTTTCACGACACGAACTGCCGACGGCCATGCGCCACCTCTCAGCTAATCGGGCAAGGTCTTCAGCCTGGCCTTCATCTTGCTGTCGCCTCCGGTGAGATTTCCGGCGTTGAATCCAATTGAACCGCAGGCTCCACCCGTTGTAGTGCTCCCCCGCCAATTCCTTTAAGTTTCAGC
>CAZFWT010000038.1:0-18628 GCA_964522635.1 uncultured Halobacteria archaeon
ATTAAGCGCTTTCTAAAAGGGAAAAATTATACTTACTTGTGCGGATAACTATAATACCGGAAGGGAGTTCTTTAATCTATGGCCTCGGAACTCATCGAGAAGATGGACGCCCCGCAGCTCCGGGACTACCTCGACTTCCTGCTCTGGCAATACCGCCTTGTTGATGCATTCTGGTTTATCTATGTCGAAGAGCGATTTGGGCTCGATGGCGCTGAAAAGGTCAACGAGCAGGTCTGGGGGAAGACGGCGGAACTCGCGGCTCGCGACATGGTGGCGCGATTCGATATCCAAGAGAAAGGCTTGAAAGGCTTCGTTAAGGCATTGAAGCTCTACCCCTGGGCTTTGATTATCAACTATGAGATCGAGGAGAAGGACGACGAGGTGATTCTCTCCGTTCCCCACTGCCCGCCACAGGAGGCACGGCTCAAACGCGGCCTGGGTGAGTACTTCTGCAAGTGCATGCATTACGCAGAATTCAAGCGGTTTGCGCACGTGATCGATCCCCGGATCAAGGTTGGCTGCATCTTCGCGCCGACCGATCCACATCCCGGCGATGTCTTCTGTCAATGGCGATTCACGCTTGCCGAAGAGCCTGTAATTGCAACTGCAAACGATAACGCGGACGAGTGAATAGCCATCTTTTTCCGTAGTACCAACGAGAGCGGACGCTGCACAAACGCAAGCGGGCTCAGGTAGTTCGTTGGGGCTCGATTCTTGAATAAAAAAGGAATACGAGTTCACACCGCTGGCTTCGATCCTTCCAACTGCTTCTGTGAGTGGCGGTTTGCCCGAATAACGATGATACTGAAGCATAGCGTAGCAATAAACGTTATTTAGCCAACGAACAATTAAACTGTTGATTATACATGACAGGGACAGAAAAGGTTCAGTTCCCGGTTCTCGTAGAGGAGGATGAAGATGGCTTTTTTGTGGTCGAATGCCCCCTTCTCCAGGGCTGCTATACGCAAGGCAAAACGCTCGATGAGGCGTTGCAGAACATACGTGAAGTGATCGAGCTGTGCCTTGAGGACGGGGAAGAGAAGGCCGCAGCACTCCAGGGGGCAGTATGAGCTGATTTCTATTCGTAAGAAGCTTCTAGCAAGCGACATATATATCAAAAACGTACTTATTAAATGAGGGGGGCTGAAATGCGATTCAAAATCAAGATAGAGCAGGATGAAGATGGCTGGTATGTAGTTACCGTGCCCGCTCTTCCGGGTTGTATCTCACAGGGCAAAACTGAGGAAGAAGCTAAGAGGAACATAGCTGAGGCAATAGAATTGCATCTTAGTGCATTAGCAGAAGATGGCATTCCAATTACACCACGGGAAGGCGTAAAGGAAGCTTTTGTGGCTGTGCATGTATGAATGACTGTAAAACTGCCTGTAATTTCTGCTAAAGATCTTATTAAGGCGCTATCTAAGATCGAGTATTATGTCCGAGACCAGAAGGGGAGCCATATACACTTGAGGCATCCTTATAGAAAGCCGTTAACTGTTCCTAACCATCCAGAGATCGCAAAAGGAACCCTGAGAGCTATATTAACGGAAGCAGAGTTAACAGTAGAAGAATTTTTGAAACTTCATGAGGGAAATAAATCGATTTCCCGACGTTCCGAAAAGTAGTCGACGATGTTTCGCATTTAAGTTAAAAACGGTTGAGACTTTTATTTAAAGGTAAAACTTGATGCTCTGGCTGAAATATAAAGGCGATTTTTGAGTAACAACTGCATCGTTCGATTCTTAATGTAGTTTCGAATTACGCTTTGTTCTCTCTCGTTTTTGAAAATTAACGCAGACATAAGATCTAAGATAAGCAAATATCCCAGCATACAAACAATACTACTGTGATGGTGGATGTCCCTCTACCCTAAGTTCAAAAACGTCTCCGAATCCGTGAAAAAGAGTGCACGGGCGAATGAGGTACGATTGATTATTATATATTCTGCACCTCTCGCCGCGTTGCAATCACGATCCCCGCCTTTTGGAGCACTTCCACCGCGCCCTTCAGGTCGTCCACACGCAGTATCAGCATCGCGCGCTCAGCCTTCGCCGTTACGAACGCGTAGGCATAGTCCATATTGATATTGTGCTCGCCGAGCGTCTTCGCAATCTCATACAAGCCGCCTGGAACGTCCTTGAGCTCCACCGCGAGCACGTCCGTCTCCGAGACCGTAAACCCACCGTCCCTGAGCACCTGGTAGCCCTCCGCCGTATCGTCCACCACCATCCGGATAACGCCAAAGTCGCCCGCTTCCGCCACGGTTAACGCTCGGATATTCACTCCGCCGTCCGAGAGCGTCTTTGCTACCCGGGCCAAACTGCCCGGCTTATTCTCCATAAAAATCGATATCTGCTTTATCGCTACCATTCCTCTTCTCACACCTGCCTCTTGTCTATTACCCGTTTCGCCTTTCCCATCGATCGCGGGATCGACCCGGGCTCCACCAGATCCACTTCTGCCATGATATTCAGCACGTTCTTGAGCTCCTTCGATACCCGTTTGCTCAGGGTCATCAAATCAGCGATCTTATCGCTGAACACCTGCTCGGTTACCTCGACCTCGACCGTCATGACGTCCAGCGCCCCTTTCCGATCCACAATAATCTGGTAGTGGTCACCCACCTCAGGAATCCTCATGAGCACCGATTCGACCTGGCTCGGGAAGACGTTTATCCCCCGCACCACGATCATATCGTCCGTGCGACCCAGAATCCGCATGATCCGCGGATGCGTGCGCCCGCACTCACAGGGCTCGTTATCGATGATTGTCAGATCTCCGATCCTGAACCTGATGAGCGGGAATGCCCATTTATCCAGTGAAGTCACCACGAGTTCGCCGCGCTCGCCATCCTCCACCCGCTCGCCCGTATCCGGATCCACCGCCTCGATCAAGAAGAGGTCAGCCCAGATGTGGATGCCGTTCTGCAGATGGCACTCGGTGAAGAGCGGTCCGCTCATCTCGCTCGTGCCGTAAATGTCATAGGCTTTGACGCCCGTAGCCTCCTCAATTCGCTTCCGCGTCTCATCCGACCATGGCTCCGCCCCGAAGACGCCCACTTTGAGCTTCGTATCGTCCCTGATACTGATACCCATATTCTGGGCCACCTCATTGATATAGAGGAAATACGAGGGCGTGCAGGCAATAGCAGTGCTGCCGAGATCCTGCATGAGCTCGATCTGACGCTCGGTATTCCCGGCGCCGATCGGGAGCACGGTCGCACCTATCTTCTCCGCGCCGTAATGCAGCCCGAGCCCACCGGTAAAGAGCCCGTAACCATAACCCACCTGAATCACGTCGCCGCGACCCAAGCCGATCGAGGTGAGCGCGCGTGCCAGAGAATCCGTCCACATATCTATGTCCCCCTGCGTGTACCCGACCACGGTGGGCTTCCCGGTCGTGCCACTGGAGACGTGATAGCGCACCACCCAGTCGCCGGGCAGGCAGAACATGCCGGTAGGATAGGTATTCCGGAGATCGATCTTCTGCGTGAACGGGAGCTTCGTCACGTCACTCAGCTTCTTGATTTCGTCTGGCTCCACACCCGCCTCCTTGAACCGATCTCTGTAGAAGGATGAATGGGCATAGACAAAGCGTACCAAAGACCGAAGTCGATCCTCCTGCAACTTGTGCAAATCGTCAACGGGCATTCGCTCAATGTGCGGATTCCAGTACCTGAACATGAGTATCAATCACCAAAGCAATCATTGACGTCATCCTATAAAAAACCATGTGGTTTCTCCAGCGGTGGTTTAAAGGGAGGAGCGAGGGTTGAATTGAAACGCTGAAACGGGACGGAACCGGCGAATCGGTACGCCAGAATACCTTATACATTAATATAGCAATGAACCCACCTATTACACACAAAGCCGCGTGGCTCAGGAATAATGCTCTCGATACAAAAGGTAAGCAAGCGCTTTGCCGGGATTACCGCAATCAAGGACGTCAGCTTTGAGATCGAGCGAAATGAGATCGTCGGGCTCGTCGGGCCGAACGGCGCGGGCAAATCCACACTCCTCAATATCATCAGCGGTGTCTACCTGCCCAGCTCGGGCTCGATCTTCTTCGACGGCAGCGACATCACCAACCTGAGTCCCGATAAGGTCTGCAAGCTCGGGATTGCGAAGACCTTTCAGCTCGTCCGTTCCTTCCCCGAGTTGACCGCACTTCAGAACGTGACCGTCGGGGCGATGTTCGGGAATTCCGTGAAGCTCAGCATGACCGATGCGCGTGTGAAGGCGGAAGCGAAGCTCGAATTCGCCGGCTACCCGAAGGAGAAGATCCATTATCCGGTCAAGAACCTGAATGTGGTGGAGCTGAAGCGGATCCAACTCGCACGCGCACTCGCAACTGAGCCGAAGCTGCTCCTGCTCGACGAGGTGACCACCGGGCTGAACCCGAGCGAGAGCAACGACGCCATCTCTCTGATCCAGAAGATACGCGAGTCCGGGATCACTATTCTCATGGTAGAGCACGTGATGCGGGTGATTATGAACGTCTCTGACCGGATCGTCGTCCTGCATCACGGCGAGAAGATCGCCGCGGGCATGCCTGCGGAGATCGCGAAGGATGAGAAGGTCATTAGCTCTTATCTCGGCGAGAAGACCTATATGTGACGCGGCATGTGCGATCTGATACTCCAAAACCATGCTCAGCATAGAAAAACTGAATGTCCTGTACGATAAGGTGCAGGTGCTCTGGGACGTCTCCTTCCGCGTGAACGAGAGCGAGGTGGTGACGCTGCTCGGCTCAAACGGCGCGGGGAAGTCGACCACAGTAAAGACCATTCAGGGCTTACTCAAACCACGATCGGGAAGCATCAAACTGTTTGATACGCGCATCGACGGTATTCCCACCTATAAGATCGTGGGTGAAGGAATCGCGCTCGTCCCCGAGGGGCGCGAGATATTCCCGAAGATGAGCGTCCTCGAGAACCTCGTGCTCGGCGCTTACGTGCCACGTGCACGTGAGACACAGAATGACACCCTTGAATGGGTCTTCGCGCTCTTCCCAACGCTCGCAGAGCGTAAAAAACAGCTCGCCGGTACGATGAGCGGTGGTGAGCAGCAGATGCTCGCGATTGCACGCGCATTGATGTCAAAGCCCAAGCTGCTGATGCTCGACGAGCCCTCGCTTGGCCTGGCGCCGGTGGTCGTCTTACAGGTCTTCGAGATTATTCAGAAATTGAAAGAGGAGCGCGTCACGGTACTGCTCGTTGAGCAGAACGTCCATCACGCGCTCGAGATTTCCGACCGTGCGTATATCATGGAAAAGGGGCAGATCATCCTAGAAGGCAAGGGCTCTGACCTGCTCAATAACCACTATGTGCGACAGGCCTACTTGGGCATGTGAGCTGGTGCTGAACCGGACTTCAGCCGGGATTTGATCTTCGCAGGCAGCGAGACGAGGCCCTTTGGCAGGAGGATAACCACAAGGATGAGCATCAACCCGATGAGTATGTACCGTCCGTAGGTCCACCCGAAGCTCTTCAGACCCTCGTCCAGCAGGGTAATAACAATAGTCCCTAAAACCGGCCCCGCAATGGTGAATAGGCCGCCGCTGATGCTGTAAATGATGGGCAAAAAGGAGATATCAATGGCATAGACTTCCGGCGTTATGTAGCCAAAATGATGGATCTCTAACGCGCCAGCAATTCCCGCGAAGTAAGCGCTTACCGCGAATGCCATCAGCTTATACCGGGTGACATCGATGCCCATCACCTTTGCCTCTAGTTCATTCTCCCGAATTGCCTCCAGCGCGAGCCCGAATTTCGACCTCATCAGCAGATAGAGAAAGGCTACCACGAGCACCGCGATCACGAGCACGAGGTAGTACTCAATCAGGATATAGTTGGGTATCGTTATCGGAATCAAGCGCTTCGCCGGTATGCCGTCCCAGCCGCCGGTGAGCCAGGAGAGCTCGGCTGTGATGGTATGCACGATCACCGCGAACCCGAAGGTGACCATCGCAAGGAACCACTCTCGCATACGTACACAGGTCAAACCAATGAGGATGCCGATACCCGCGGCAAATAAACCGCCCGCGAGCATCGTTACGAGCGGTGGAAGCCCCATGCTCTTTGCCAGGATCGCGGAAGCGTAGCCGCCGATACCGAAGAAAGCGGCGTGCCCCAGCGAGCCCTGCCCCGAGATGGCGAGGAAATTCCAGGCCGAGGCATAAATGATAAACACGAGCAGGATGATCAAGACCGTCAGCAGGTAGGGATTGATCCCCAGGAGCAGCGGTAAAAGTAACGCCACGAGCACGGCAATGCTCCCAAGATAGGTTTTCGTCCCCTGTTCCTTTACTCGCTGAGTAAGTGGCAGTTTTGTGGTACTCGGCAGCTTCATGTCACTCACCCTTCTCCCCAAAGATGCCGGTCGGCCGTACTACCAGGACGATGATCAAAATGAAGAAGGCGATGGTATCCTTCCAAGCGGTGAACGAAAGTTCCGAGCCGAAGAGAGCTGCGAGCGCCTGCAAAAGGAACGGCACTACGTTCTCCGCGATACCCAGGGTCAAGCCTGCAAGAATGGCGCCGGGAATGCTCCCCAGGCCACCGATGATGATGACCGCAAAGGCCTTAATCGCAGGTATCGAGCCCATATACGGATTCGCCAGCTGGCCACTGGTCAGCCATAAGCCCCCGGCGACTGCGGCAAGTGCGGAGCCGAGCGCGAAACTAATCATATCCATCCGCTCCACATTGATACCCATGAGTGCCGCGGCTTCCCGGTTCTGACTCGTGGCACGCATTGCCCGCCCGATGGTTGTTTGCTTCATGAAGAGCTGGAATCCGACGAGAAAGAGAATGGTGACGATGATAATGATGAGATAATCCAGTGGTAGCTTGATCGAGCCGGCGGAAAGGAGCACGTTACTGTACGGGCTGTGAATGGATCTCGACTCGGTTGACCAGACCACCGCCACGAGATTCTGGAGCAGATAGATCAATCCGAGACTGAGAAAGATCTCATTCAGCTTTCCCGTGCCTCGTATTGGCCGGAAGCAGGTTCGCTCGATGAATACGCCCACCGCGGCCAGGATCAGTGCAGCCAGGGGAATGACAAGATACGGGTTGAAGTCCGAGAAGCGGTAAATCCAAAACGTTGCATACGCTGCGACCATGAGAAACTCGCCATGGGCAAAGTTCACGACCTTCATCACGCCAAAGATTAAATTCAGACCGATGGCGAGCAGGATATATATACACCCGGCGTACAGGCCCCATATCAAAATCTGAATCAAAAAACCAAGTTCCATAGTGCTGAAAAATAGATGAGAAAATAAAAAGAGTTACGAGCCTTTAGGCCCGTACTCATCCTGCAATACAAAATCCGTTTTCTTTACGCCATCAGGCACGATAACCTTCGTTCTCGGTTCACTAGGCATCCTCGATCGCTTCAGCTTCATTCTCAACGCCGTCATAGTCCCTATTGCATTTGTTCTTCCCGCTTTTACTACGTCTCGTCACTGCTGCTTTTTTCTCAGCACCAGATAGCACACTGCAAGCAGACCTGCAATAGCAAACACTGCTTCGAAGCCCGGTGTTTCTGCTTGTGCGCTTCCTGTCTCGTACCAGTCCGGCAGCACAAAAGCGGTCTCCTTTACGCTCTCCGGCCAAACGATCTTCGGCCTCGTCTCGCCCACTGACTCGTCCCAGAGCAACTGTTGCATGTAAAGCTCGAATTTGCTCTCACGGTAATCAGGCGTGAAGGTGATCATACCGTCCTGCATTGCCTCGACCATCTGCGGCATCTCGATCTCGGCCAGTGCGTCCCGGACCTTCGCCTTATCCACCGTACCAGCATTCTTCACTGCTTCCGCTGCGATATACACGCCCTCGTAAGTGGATGCGCCCATCATGCTCGGTGGTGCTCCCCACTTTGCCTCAAAATCGTTCCTGAACGTCACTACAGTCTCCTGGAGCGGCCCCGCTGGAATCGCATACGGGCCAAATCTGCTCTCCTGGATCGAGTATTCGCCCAACCGTTCCACGCCGGTGTAGTAATCAGGATCATCGTTGCACTCTACGGAGAGGTAAATAGTGTCCAACCCGACATCTCTCCTACCCTGGGTCACGATGAGCGTCTGCTCATTGAGGAACGCCGCAGGATAAAGAACATCCGGCTCCGCTGCTTTTATCGTGGTCAGAATCGTTCGATAGTCAGTTTCACTCATCTTGAATTTCTCGACTGCTACTATCTCGATGTTCAGATCGTACGTCTCTATCGTCTTCGTAACACCGTCATACACTCCCTGTCCATACGCGCTGTCCTGGTAGAGCACCGCCATTCTCAGTGGTCGGTCTTCGGGGAAATCGAATCGTTCGTAGATCGCGGGTTTTACAATCTCATCGACAAAGAGGGTAGTACTCTTCCCATAGTCATCTGTGGTTGGGCAGTGATGGAAAAAGTAGGTTGTATCGATGTCCGTCCGGTGCGTGATGACGGGAGAGGATGCCCCGGTCACAATGAATGGCACGTGATATTCCGCCGCAACCACCGAATCAGCGTACGTTATACCGCTCGAAAAGCCGCCGACCAGGAGGTCAACCTCATCCTCGACAATGAGCTTCGTCACGGCTTTCACGCCGCCGTCCGGACTCGTTGCCGTGTCTCCCTTGATGAGCGTAATCTGCATCATTACGCCGTTCACGTTCACTCCGCCCTGTGCGTTGATCTCATCGGCTGCCAGAACTGCAGACTGCCAGATATCTGTGCCCGTCGTACTGGCGCTCCCTGTTAAGGGCGCGACTACACCTATCTTTATCTCCTCTGCTCCATTCTGCGCTACTGCTGATAGCCCACAAATGCTGGTAAGCAACAACGAAACGACCGCTACCGTCAGAAAGATCCTATACTTCATCTTTACCACCTCGTATCAATGAGAACAATCGGGTGGCTATATAAGCTTTTCGATTATTGGCGGATAGCGGTCGTGCAACAACCAATTTGCTTATCATCGTTATGAGCGAGATAACGGTCGATGCGGTTTTTTATTGAGCAGTACCTAAGATTAGCCATGGCGTTCTGGGATAAAGCGGTGGAGATGATGCCGCGTTCTGAGCTTGAGCAATTGCAGGTGAAGCGACTGAGGGATTCCCTTGCACGCTGCAAGAGATCGATCTTCTACAAGAACCGCTTGAAAGACCTCGACGAAACGAAGCTCAGTAAGCCTGAAGATGTCGCCGCGCTCCCGTTCACGACGAAGAACGACCTGCGCTTGAACTACGATTTTGGGCTCGTGACCGTGCCGCGGGAGGAGATTGTACGGCTGCATTCTTCCTCCGGTACCACGGGCAAGGCAACGGTCATCTTCCATACTCACAGCGATATCGAGAATTGGGCCAACCTCGTTGCCCGGTGCATCGTGATGTCTGGCGCGAATAAGCATGATGTCTTCCAGAACCTCATCAGCTACGGGATGTTCACGGGTGGTTTGGGGCTCCATTACGGCGCGGAGCGGGTGGGCATGCTTGTGATTCCATCGGGTGTCGGGAATACGAAACGCCAGATACAGTTGATGAAGGATTTCAACACGACCGTCTTCCATGCCACACCTTCCTATATCCTCTATGTCTCGGAGGTCATGGAGCAGGAGGGCTACGACCCCCGGGAGTTTGATTTACGGATCGGCTTCGTCGGTGCGGAGCCGCATTCGGAGCAGGCAAGGCAGAAGATCGAGGACATCTATGACATCAGCGCCTTCAATTCCTACGGCATGTCCGAGCTGAACGGCCCCGGGGTCGCGTTTGAATGTGAGGAGAAGAGCGGGATGCATTTCTGGGAAGATCAATATCTCCTCGAGGTTGTGAATCCCCGTACCGGTGAGGCGCTTGGCCCGGGCGAGGAAGGCGAGCTGGTCGTGACCACGCTCAGCCGCGAGGCCATGCCGATCATCCGGTACCGAACCGGCGATCTTGCCTCCATCATGGACGATGGCGAGCCATGCGCCTGTGGCAGGGCGCACGTGCGCATCTCACGGATCAAAGGTCGAACCGATGATATGCTCATTGTCCGGGGCGTCAATCTTTACCCGAGTCAGATCGAGGACGTGCTTATGAGCTTTCCTGAAGTGGCCACCAATTACCAGATCTACGTCGATCGGAAGGGCACGCTCGACGAGCTGACCGTCAAGGTGGAGCTCTATCCGAAGATGTTCAACGGCGACTTGAGAAAGCTGAGGAAGCTCGAAAACGATATTCTCAAGGCCATTCAGGATGAGATCGTGGTGCGCCCCCGGGTGGAGTTCCACGAGCCCGGAAGCTTGCCGCGAACGGAAGGCAAGGCAGTACGGGTGGTGGATTTACGGAAGGAGAATTAGGTGGATGGCCAAGCAGATAAATGTCTTCTTAGAAAATCGACCGGGGAAACTGGAGCAGATCACGGGCATCCTGGCGGACGCAGCCGTCAATATTCTGGCGGTGAAGATCACCTCGGACGAGAAATACGGGGTCTTTCAGCTCATCATGGACGATCCCGAGCAGGGCTTTCGCGCCCTGCAGCAGGCAGGCATGACCGCTTCTTTAACTGATGTCGTCGCCGTCGAGGTGCAGAACACGCCCGGGAGCCTCCACAGCGTATTGAAAGTCTTGCGACAGGCGAACGTAAATATAGAGGATTGCTACGGCTTTGTGCTCGATAAGGAGAAACGGGCAATTATCGTGCTCGATGTCACAGATCGCGCAACTACCGAGAGGGTGCTTGAAGAGCAGGGCTACCGAGTAATCGGGAGCTCAGAGCTCTACAGCCTCTAACAAATCGAATGAATCGCTGGCCATCAATCCACCGGCGATGCTCGCCTGGCTCATCTGGATGGGAATCGGAATAATGCTCGCGACCTTCGCCGTGCCACTGCTCGGTGGCCTGTACTGGCGTCGTGCAACCAAAGCCGGCGCTATAGCCAGCATGGCCCTGGGCCTGCTCAGTACGTGGCGAAGTTGCCCGTGCATTTCAGCTTCCCTGCACTCATCATATCGATCGTGGTAATGATCGTGGTCAGTCTGCTCACGGCCACGGAACAGTGACAGGGTCCTCGATGACACGATGACCGGCCTGTACATCCAGCCACGTGAAACCTCCGAGATCGCAGTTAGGGAGCGGATCCCGAGAAAACGAGCGTAAAATCAGATTTCGAACTGCAACGCGATCTCACAAATTCGTTCCTTAAGTGGTTAAACGCCGATTAGAATCATCCGCATCAGCACGCCAACCGAGAAGGAGATGAGCACCATCAGTCCAGTGGCTTTGAGCATAGCCTTCACGCCCAGCTCGCGGAGCATAACCACGAAGGTCGCGATACAGGGAAAGTACGTGGCCAGAATGATGCACGCGACCGTCAACTGCTGCGGTGTCATACCCAGGGGTAGGAGGATGCCGATCGCAATGTCCTTCCGCAAAATGCCGAGTATCAGCGCAATGATCGCGCCCTCTGGCAGCCCGAGCACCTTTGTTAAAAGAGGCGCGAAGAGCACCGAGAGCGCGTCAACGATCCCGAAGACATAGAGGAGATTCACGATCAAGATGCCAAGGATGACGAACGGAACGGCCTCGGCGAGGAAGCCATAGGCCTTCGACCACGTCTTCTTGAGCAACGTTCTCAGATCGGGCTTGCGATATGGCGGGACCTCCAGTAGCAGCTCGGGGCTCTCGCCCTTCACGATCCGCTTCAATATCAGCCCTATGAAGAGGTAGAGCACGAAGAGGGTGAGGTAAACGATGAGTATCCATCTGAGTCCGTAGCGGCCGAGGATGGCAAAGATCATCGCTGATTGCGCCATGCAGGGGATGGAGATCGCCATGAGCGTCATTGCTATGAACCGCTGTTTCTCCGTCTCCAGGATACGCGTGGCTAACGCGCCCGGGACATTACAACCGCAGCCCAGAATCGTCGGCACGATTGCGGAGCCGTGCAACCCGAGCTTGTGGAAACCGGTATCAACGAGCACCGCGAGCCGAGGTAAATATCCCAGGTCTTCGAGCAGGCTGAGCATGAAGTAGAAGGTGAGAATAAAGGGCAGCACCATGCCAAAGGGCACGTAGAGGCCCGTCGTCAGGATGCCCAGCGACTGCTCGAAATCCGGTGCTTCGACCGTCGAGGTCCCGATCAGGATATTGTGCAAGAGCCCGCTCGGCGCGAATGAGTTCACGGCTTTGATGATCCCGGGGCCATAAAGGCCGTAAAAGAAGGGATCGAGCACGTATTCGATGAGCGCGTTCCCGATCTCAATGATAAAGAGGAAGACGAGGAGTATCGCGAGTATCGCAAGTGGAATGCCGGTCGCCGGCTGTACGGTTATGTCTGCCAACCGGTCCCAGAAGGTGTGGTGGCGGTGGTGCACCTGCTGCGTGTCACGAATGAGCTTGCCGACGCGCAACCAGCGTTCCTCCTCTGACATCGGCTGGATCGTCTTCGAGGGCTCGGCCATGTTTATCGCAGCTGCCAGTTCCATGATGCCCGTACCACAGAGCGCGCAGGTCGGAACAACCTGAACGCCGAGCTCACGCTCCAAGCGGGCGAGATCGATCTCGATGCCGAGGTGCTGTGTCTCGTCCCAGAGGTTGAGGACAACGATCGTGGGCTTCTTCATCTCCAGGAGCTCCAGCGTCAGATAGAGATTTCGCTCCAGGTGCGTTGCATCAACCACACTGATAACAATATCGCCACTCTGGAGCATCTTTCGGGCGACTTCCTCGGCTTTCGTAGTCGGCTCCAGGGAATATGTTCCCGGTATGTCGATCAGCTCGTATTTCTCGCCTCCGATCCGGGTTGTGCCGCGCGTGAGATCGACCGTAGTGCCAGGATAATTCGATGAGATCACGTTCACACCGGTCAATCGGGAGAATAGAACGCTCTTGCCTACGTTGGGGCAGCCCATGAGAATAATCTGCTTCATAACTTCTCGACCAGAATATGCATTGCCATTCCCCGCCCGATTGCGATCTGCGCGCCCTCGACATCCAAGACGAACGGGCCGCGTGCCGGCTGGGTCGCGATCACCGTAACGATCTTGCCTTCCCGCAGCCCCATCCGCCGGAAATGGTGCTGCCCCCCCATGCCCATGCCCACCGCAATGATCCGCCCTTGCTCGCCCGGCAGCAGTGAGCTAAGAGGGACGCCTCCTACTCCTGATTCGTGAAACACTCCCGGATTCTTCATGACTCTCTGCTTTCTTTTATACTCTACGTTTAGGCACGGAAAAAGCCTTACCTAACATTGTTCGGATAATACGGGAAAACCTAATCGGACACGACCGCGAACAACGCCCGATACGACCGGCTGGACTGGGCTTCGAGTGCCGTAGCGGCGTAATCGAAGCTTCAGACGGCTATGAGCGCGTGACTCCGTTTCGGCTCTCGCTTCTCCTCGGCACACGGATGGACACCAGTCTCACAGAAGCTCTCGAAATGCGCGAGCCATTGTGGATGATCCGGCGCGGTCAGCACAAACTGCACGAACTTCTTCAATTGCTCAATCGTCTTCGGCTCCAGATCGTGCTCGATGATGCATGCATCTCTATCCGCGATCTTCGCTGGCACGTTCAAAAGCTCCAGAAATGCGCGGATCGTCTCATGACGGTTTTTGACCACACGCGCGATCTCGTTCCCGCGCGGTGTCAATCGCACGCCTTCATATTTCTGATACAGAACAAAGCCCCGCCCGTCCAGTTTCCGCAGCATCTCAACGACACTCGGGGGTCGGACCTGCAACGCCGCCGCAACGTCCTTCACTCGTGCGTACCCCTTTCGCTCCGTTACGTTCAGGATCGCTTCCAGATAATCTTCCGCTTTTCTGCTCAACATACTCCCCGTTTGTTAGGGCTACCTATATATGTATGCGGAAGGCGTCTCGTATTTAAAGCTTGCTACCCTATTCTTCTTTGTTTGCCGCCAACGATCGGCAGTGATCAGGAGTGAATGAGATAGATGACTGCGACGACGCCGCGAAAGGAAAGGACCATTTGCTTCGATCTCGAAGGGCCGCTCTCACCGCAGGACAATGCCTATGAGGTGATGAAGCTCACGGGAGACGACGGTGCACGCATCTTCGAGGTGATCAGCCGTTATGATGACATCATTTCGCTTCAGGGCCGGGCGGGCTATGAGCCGGGCGATACACTCGCGCTCATCGTGCCGTTCCTCCTGGCGCACGACATCACGGATGCGGACATCAGACGCGTATCGGCGCGTGCAAAGATCGTTGATGGCGCCACAACCCTCTTCAGGCAGTTACAAGCGGACGGCTGGGACATTTACATCATCTCCACCAGCTATGAGCAGCATGCGCACCACATCGGGCGGCAACTGGGCGTTCCCGCGGACCACATCCTCTGTACGCAGCTGGATTTGGAAAAATTGAGGTATGCACTGCCCGAAGCGGCTTTTACACTCCTGAACGAGGCGCAGGACGAGATTCTCGGGCTCTACGCGGACCTTGAAAGCGAGGAAACGAATCAGCTCACGAGACGGCTGGATGAGCTCTTCTTCCAGCAGCTTCCTGCGCTGGGGTTCGACATCTTTTCAACGCGCGTTGTTGGCGGTGAACGGAAGGCGGAAGCCGTGCACACGATCGCAGCTGACCAGGGGATTGCGGTTCGTGACATCATCGCGATCGGCGACAGCATTACTGATTACAAGATGCTGAACGAGGTGGCAAGCCAGGGCGGCATCGCCGTCGTCTTCAATGGCAACGAATATGCCGTGCCGTATGCAAACGTCGGCCTCGCATCGGTCGATATCCGATTCCTCTCACTGATCTGTGAAGCATTCACGCAGCATGGCAAGGAAGCGGTAATGGAGCTGGTAACAAGTTGGGAACGGAATCGCGAGAGCTTTGCAAACGATCCCGCGGTGATCCCGGACAGCGTGGTCACCGCAGAAATCAGAGCGTTCCTTACGGCCCACGCAGGGAACTTCCCATTCCCGTACTTCCACAACCTCGAACGCGCGGACGATCGCAAGCGGGCGGAAATAACCGCGATCCATAAACGGTTCCGCATGCAGGTGCGAGAAGACGCAGGTAAGTTGGGCTGAACTGAAGGAATTCGCGCACGCGCGGTGGAATTCCGATTCTTATTTATGGATGGCGCGGACTCTTTCTTGTATCATGAGTGGAGTGGAGGAATCGGAGAAGGCAGAGGTGAAGACGGCAGAGGAGCTGCTGCTCGTCGGCGAAACGTGCCTCAACGCGGGGAAATTTGAGGATGCAATAGCGATTTACAAGGAGATAGTGAAGCGAGAGCCGCGACTGCCCACGCTCGCAAAGGCCTGTAACGATTGCGGCGTCGCTTACGCGAGCCTGAAGATGAACGAGATGGCTATTAGCTTCTTCAATGCAGCGCTGAATCTCAGCGATTATCTCATGGATGCGGGCATCTCAACATGTATCAATCTTGGCCAGGTCTACAAACTGATGGCTGAGGACGAGAAGGCCGAAGAGTGCTTCAGAAGAGCCGAGCTGCTCAAGAGAGAGCATAAACGACGTGAAGAAGAGATGAAGCGCGCATTCTCGTATGTGGATTGAATCGACCGCCTTTTTTAACTGCGTGCGCTGCTCGTCCGGGTCACGGCTGCCCACCGGTATTCGAGTACTGGAGAAGTAACCGTTTCGCGCTCTCACTATTCACCTTATCGATCTTCAGCCCGGTATGCCGCAGTGGCGGGCCGCTGCTTGCGGTTTCACGTAATCCTACGTAACCTTTTTTATCGTGGTAAGATTATAGGAGAAGAGTGGGTGGAGCATATGGAGAAAATAACCGTAAGTTTGATAAAAGCGGATGTCGGGGGATTTCCCGGGCATTCAACAGTGCATCCCGATTTGAAAGAGCGGGCGAACAAGGAATTGAAGCAGGCGAAGCAGAATGGCTTACTTGTGGATTATCACATCATGAATGCGGGCGATGATTTAGAGTTGCTGATGAGTCATCGCAAAGGTGTTGATTCGGAAGAGATCCACGGCCTGGCGTGGCGCACCTTTGAGGCGGCGACCGAAGTCGCGAAAGAGCTCAAATTGCACGGCGCAGGTCAGGATTTGCTCGTGGACGCGTTTAGTGGTAATATCCGTGGCATGGGGCCGGGTATAGCGGAGCTGGAATTTGTGGAACGCGGCTCCGAGCCCCTGGTGGCGTTCATGATGGACAAGACCGAGCCAGGTGCATTCAATTATCCAATCTATAAGATTTTTGCCGACCCGTTCAACACCGCGGGGCTCGTGGTGGATCCCACGATGCATGATGGGTTTATCTTCGAGGTTTGGGACATCAAGAAGAAGAAGCGGGTATTTTTGCGCACCCCTGAGGAGCTCTACTCATTACTCGCCTTGATCGGCGCGAAGAGCGAGTACGTGATTAAGCGGGTATATCCAAAGGTCACGAGCCCGCTGCCGAAGGACGAGCCCGTGGCCGTTATCAGCACGGAGAAGCTCTTCTTTACCGCGGGCAAATACGTGGGAAAAGATGATCCGGTCGCTCTGGTACGCGCGCAATCGGGTTTGCCGGCGTTGGGCGAGGTCTTAGAGCCGTTTGCCATTCCGTATCTCGTCAGTGGCTGGATGCGGGGCTCCCATAACGGTCCGATCATGCCCGTCTCGTTCACCTATTCGAAGTGCACGCGGTTTGATGGACCACCACGCGTCCTTGCCGCGGGATTCCAGATCAGTAAGGGGCGATTGGTGGGGCCTGCAGACCTCTTTGATGATCCTGCGTATGATCGTGCGCGCTGGAAAGCAGGGCTGATCGCGGATTACATGCGCGCACACGGGCCATTCGAGCCGCACCGACTCCCGATCGAGGAGATGGAATACACTACCCTCCCCAACGTTATGAAAAAGCTTGCAGGACGCTTCGAGGAGACGGAGAAAGAGGTACACATCGATTAAGCATTTTTTCTCCATTTTCTTTTGTTCGCTCTCACTGGATGGAGAGGAAAGCTGAGGATAAGCGCACTATCGTCGTCGGCAGGAAATGGAGCTCAAGGATACCTATTGCGAGGCATTTGAGGGGCTCGTTGCTCGTCTCTACGTAACCGCTTATGATGAGCGACGGGTGCGTCAGGCGGTCAGCGGTGCCACGGCACTGCCCTGCACGGTCTTTGGTGAGTCCGAGGGTGGCGTCGAGCAGTGGTTGCTCGAACAGGAAACACCAGATGGCCGGAAGGGCGCACTCATCCAGATCTGGGCGAATTCCGGTCCCGGAGCGCCCCAGAAGCTCGAATACGAGCTCGCCAAACGGGTGCGACAGGGGATACTCGTTGTACCCACGACCTCGGTCTTCAATGCGCTTTACTCTACGGAGACCATCGATACGATGGCGAAGGTGGGGCACTGCGGCGATGGATACGAAACCGTTGAGCACCGATTCGGACGGGAGGTTATCGTCGTGCCGATCATGATGGGCGAATTCGTGATCGAGCGCAGGATAAGCTACCAGCGGGGCGTCATGGGCGGCAATCTCTGGCTCTTCTGCACCAGCCTTGAGTCAGCCCTGGAAGCGGGTGAGCGTGCCGTTGCCGCGATCGAGAGCGTTGAGGGCGTGATCGCGCCCTTTGGTATCTGCTCCGCAGGCTCAAAGCCAGAGACGAATTTCCCGGAGATCGGCCCGACGACCAACCACTGGTACTGTCCCACGCTGAAACACCACATCGCGGATTCGCAGGTGCCTGACGGTGTCGTAAGCATACCTGAAATCGTGTTCAACGGCCTCACGCTCGATTCGGTAAAAACGGCTATGCGCGCCGCTATTCTGAGCGTGCGGGATGTTGAGGGCGTCGTAAAAATCTCAGCCGGCAATTACGGTGGTAAGTTGGGAACGTACAGGATCTTTTTACGGGAAGTCCTGTAGCGGCGGAAGTCCTGTATCCTTCGTATCGTATGCGCTACTGCTGTCCGCCTTGTACCAAGAAGATTTTTACTGCTACCCTTCTGACCTGACCATGATTTAGCTTCTTATGCAGAACGCGAAGATAAAGAAAAGAGACGGTAGTCATGGTAGAGCAGGAGTTCCTTACGGCATTTAAAGCGGTCTTTATGTATCAGGCGCGGAAGAAATTCGGGCTCGCGGAAAACGTCAGCACCTCCGGACGGATCGCGCGGCCGTTGGTCATCCCACTCTATATCCTCCTGCTTTATTTCTTCACACGGAACCACTACACGCTCCCACTCACGATCCTTACCTTCATCGGCTGCGCCTGGCTGAGCGCCATTGCGATGGACTCCATCAGGCGAATTTATCACATTCGTTCCGAGCTGGCGGAGCTGGCTGCAAATACAGGGAAGCGATTTCGTGAGTTCGAGGCGTTCTCCTTCCGCGAGCGGTGCATCGTCTATTTGATCTCTGCGCTCGTTCTGACCGGCGTCTTCGCCAGTGGTATGTTCCTCATCGCGTTCTTGCGCACGGGCGAGGCAAACCCACAGATCTTTATGGGCATGTTGAGCATCCCGCTCGTTATGCTCCTGGAATTCAAAGGGGTACTGGGAAGAGATAAACGCGCACCTGCACGTACAAGCGATAATGGCTAATACGAGACGTTTGTATGAGCGGATAATCTACGGGATAACGCATAAAAAACCGAAATCCTTATAACTTGACATTACGAGTTTTATAGGCTACGCTAATACGAATTCATGTTAT
>CAZFWT010000039.1:0-18531 GCA_964522635.1 uncultured Halobacteria archaeon
TGGATGCAGAGCTTATAAATTCCTTTCGGAAGTAGGGCTGTTCGGAACTACTGCGCAGAACGAAACCTTTATAGCGAATAAGCGAGATAGGAGGTAGTGGAAGGAATGATTTATTATAGGGGGGGTTGGTTGAAAGATGGCTAAAACGATAGGTATTGATGTAGGAACAAGTAATTCGGCTGCTGCTGCATTGATTGGTGGTAAGGCCACGATCATTCCCAGTGCGGAGGGCACGAGCCTGGGTGGCAAGGCGTTTCCCTCATACGTTGCGTTCACGAAGGACGGTCAGCGGCTCGTTGGCGAACCTGCGAAACGACAGGCGGTTTCTAATCCTGAAGGCACGATCTCAGCGATCAAACGGAAGATGGGGACCGATTATAAGGTGAAAGTATATGGCAAGGAGTACACACCACAGCAGATCACGGCATTCATTCTCCAGAAGATCAAAACAGATGCAGAGGCCTTCCTGGGCGATAAGGTTGATAAGGCCGTCTTAACCGTGCCGGCCTACTTCAACGATAATCAGCGTACCGCGACGAAGGATGCCGGAACGATCGCCGGTCTTGAGGTGGTGCGGATCATAAACGAGCCCACCGCTGCGGCGCTTGCGTATGGTATTGACAAGACAGAGAAGGAGCAGAAGATCCTGGTCTTCGATTTCGGCGGTGGCACACTGGACGTGACGATCATGGAGTTCAGCGAGGGCGTCTTCGAAGTCATCTCCACGAGCGGCGATACGCAACTGGGCGGAACCGATATGGACAAAGTCATTGTGGATTATGTCGCCGAGGAGTTCAAGAAGGAATCGGGAATCGATGTCCGGAACGATAAGATGGCGACACAGCGGTTACGGGAAGCGAGCGAGAAGGCGAAGATAGAGCTTTCCAACGTGCTCGAGACCGATATCAATCTCCCGTTCATCACCGCAGATGCCAGCGGGCCTAAGCACCTGGTCATGAAATTGACGCGTGCGAAGCTGGAGGAGCTCGTGCGGCCGATCGTGGAGCGAACAAAGGGTTCGATCAAGCAGGCCCTGCAGGATGCGAAGCTTACGTCGAAGGACGTCACCAGGGCGATCTTCGTCGGCGGCCCGACAAGGATGCCCATCGTCCAGAAGTTCGTGGAGGATTACGTGGGGACGAAGGGCGAGCGAGGAGTCGATCCGATGGAGTGTGTGGCAATCGGTGCGGCAATACAGGCAGGCGTCTTGACCGGAGAGGTAAAGGACGTCGTGCTGCTGGATGTGACGCCGCTCTCACTCGGTGTGGAGACGTTAGGCGGTATCTTTACCAAACTGATCGAGCGAAACACCACGATCCCGACGAAGAAGAGCGAGATCTTCTCCACGGCCGCAGACAGCCAGACCAGCGTTGAGATCAATGTACTTCAGGGTGAACGTGAGTTTGCACGGGATAATACCAGCCTCGGGCGATTCAATCTTATGGGGATACCGCCTGCACCACGGGGGGTGCCGCAGATCGAGGTGACCTTCGATATCGACTCCAACGGCATCATGAACGTCACCGCAAAGGACCTCGGCACGGGCAAGCAACAGGTGATTACGATCACCGCATCAACGAAACTCTCGCAGAGCGAGATCGACCGGATGATGGAAGATGCGAAGCGGTTCGAAGAGGAAGATAAGCGGCGTCGTGAGATTGTGGAGACGAAGAATCAGGCAGAGAGCCTCATGTATACCTCTGAACGTTCATTACAGGATCTGGGCGATAAGGTAACGGCTGACGATCGGACGAAGATCATGGCGATCATAGAACGGCTGCGGGACACGGTAAAGACTGATGATGTGAACAAGATGCGGTCGGAGATGGAGGAGCTGACGCGCGCGCTCCACGAGGTCTCGATGCGGGCGTATCAGCAGGCAGGGGGTCCGCAAGCGGGGCCAGGACCGGGAGCAGGGCCGCAGGAGCCACCGAGGCGAGGGCCTGTGGATGCAGAATACCGGGTGGTGGACGAGGAGGAATAAGACTCCACCACTATCTCTATCTCTTTTCCTGCACCGTACGGTAGCACGTCTGTAACTAGCTAGCTCTTTTCTTATTTCCGATACTGTCGTTGAGCCGCGCTTCGTAGGATACTCCAACCGCAAGAACCGGGCTAAAGAGCAGAGAGGAACATGCCGAAGAAGAACTACTACGAGATACTGGGCGTGAGTAAGGAGGCCAGTGAAGCGGAGATCAAGAAGGCGTACCGGCGGTTAGCGAAGCAGTACCATCCGGATGTGTATAAGGGAGACAAGCGCGAGGCTGAGGAGAAGTTCAAGGAGATCTCAGAGGCGTACGAGGTACTCGTGGATAAGGAGAAGCGCGCGAAGTATGATCAAATCGGTGAACGGGTGGTGGATGAAACGTTTGGACCCCAGGGCTTCGATTGGTCGCACTTCACGCATTATCGCGACGTGGAAGACATCTTCGGGAATGCGATCTTCGAGACCTTCTTCAGCACCCCGGGGAGTCCGGGCTTCTCCAGTCGCGGTGGTGTCTTTGACACCCTCTTTGGCGGTCGAGAAGGAATTGAGCGGCCGGTTCGTGGCGCTGACGTACGATTGCAGCTCGACATCACGCTTGAAGAAGCCGCGCGAGGCGTGGATAAGAAGATCGAGGTCCCGATGGCCCGCGTCTGCGAGGCCTGCGGCGGCACCGGCTCGAAGTCCGGGAGATCGAGCGTCTGCCCCACGTGCAAAGGCACGGGTCAGGTACGAACCGTGCAGACACGCGGTGGTGCCCGGATAATGCAGGCATCGGTCTGCCCACAGTGCCAGGGTACCGGCCAGGCGGCGGTGGATCTCTGCAGCGCCTGTGACGGCCGGGGCATGACGATGAAGCGGACAAAGATCGCGCTGAAGATTAAGCAAGGCGTGAAGACCGGGCATGAGATCAAGATCCCGAAGGCCGGAAGACCACCGGAGTCCCGCATTGGCGGCGCACCCGGCGATCTGTACGTGCAGATCACGGTGATGCCCCATCCAGTCTTCACGCGGCGCGGGGATGATCTCTCTATGACCGTACCGATCAGCTTTGCGCAGGCCGCTCTGGGTGGCGGCGTGACGGTCAGCACCATTGAGGGCAAACAGGTGAACGTGACGATCCCACCTGAGACGCAGACGAACACGAAGTTACGTGTGCGAGGCCAGGGCATGCCACGGCCGGACGGGAGCCATGGCGATCTGTTCATCGAGACGATCGTGCAAACACCACGGAACCTCACGAAGCAGCAGAAGGAGTTAATACACGAAGCCCTGATCGGTGCGTGATTGACGTTGCATCACCGTTTTTTTAATAGTGCGCAATTCACAGCTTTACATGGGGGCATAGGAAGTAAGAGGGGGAAAAGCAAGCGTGGTAGACGCGGATTGGGAGCCGAAGATCCTGGCATTTTGCTGTAACTGGTGCTCGTACGCCGGCGCAGATGCTGCGGGCTTAGAACGGCGGCAGATACCTGCGACGGTACGTGTCATTCGCGTGATGTGCTCGGGCCGGATCGATCCTGCGTTTGTCCTGATGGGCTTCCTGGAGGGCGCGGACGCCGTTCTGGTCACCGGCTGCCACATCGGCGATTGCCATTATGTGGATGCGAACTACAAGACGCGGAATCGCTACGAGTTCCTGAAGGAGCTGGTGAAGGAGCTTGGATTGGATCCTGAGCGGCTGCAGCTGCGCTGGATTTCCGCCTCTGAGGGTCCGATCTTCGCCGATATGGTCCGGGAGGTGACGGAGAAGGTAAAGAAGCTCGGCCCGAGTCCCTTCCGGAAAGTGTGGAAGTCATAGATAGATAAGGTGTGTGATGGAACCAAGATACTACCTCGCCTGGGCGACGGATGAAGCGATACGAGCGCGAGGAGCGAACGGCGGCTTTGTTACTGCGCTCCTTGTCAGCGCCTTAGAAACCGATTTTATCGATCTTGCGCTTGTTGTGATGAAGAAGAGCGTGTACGAGGGCGTACCGGTCTTGACGGACGATCCTGAGCTGGTGAAAGAGAGTGCAGGGTCGTTGCATGGTGTGCCCTGGAACCTCGCGAAAATTCTGCTCGAATGCGCGCCCGATAAGCGCGTCGGGGTGCCGACGAAGCCCTGCGACGCACGCGGCATTATCGAGCTGGCGAAACGGCGGCAAATCACACTCGATAACGTCTACCTGATCGGACTCAATTGTGGGGGGACGTTACATCCGCTGCGCATGCGGGAAGTGGCGGCGGAGCTTTACGGCCTCGATCCTGATACGGTGCAGAAGGAGGAGATAACGGGCGGTAAGCTCATTTTCCGCTACGAGGATGAGGGCGGCGCGACACGGGAGAAAGGGCTCAGGATTGATGAGCTGGAGCAGGAAGGGCGCGGTAGGCGAGACGCGTGCAAGACGTGCACGACGAAGATACCGGTAATGGCAGATCTAGCGTGTGGTAACTGGGGCGTGCCGAAGGGCGAGCAGAAGACGTTTGTGGAAGTATTGACCGAGAAGGGCGTTGCGATTCTGGAGAATGCGCTCAATAAGGGCGCGATCGCGGTCGAAGACGCTACGGAGCAGGGCATCGCGCTGCGGACGAAGATCGAGCGTGCGATGCAGGAGCTTGCCGCGCGCTGGAAGGATGAGCTGGATCTGCTCAGGGATAAATCGCCATCTGAGCGGCTCGCGTTTTACACTGAGCAGTTGCAGCGGTGTATCCATTGTGGTGCGTGCAGAGCGGTCTGCCCCGTCTGCGCCTGTGATGAGGATGCGAAATGTTTGGACTTGAATGACGAGCAGGACGCGTACGCGATCTCGCTTTACAATCTGCTGCGTATCCTGCATCTGATGGACTCCTGCATCCACTGCGGGCAGTGCGAGGAGGTCTGTCCCGTGGATATTCCGCTCACGCTTATCCAGCGGCGGTTCTCTGAACGAATGCAAGCGCATCTGGACTATGAGCCGGGCATGGACGTCACGGAGACGCCACCGTACCAGGAGACCAAGCTGCGCTGGCCTGCAGATGCGAAGACGTCAGCGTTCGAGGAAGCATAAAAATGAGGACGATCACGACGAACTGTCCGGGCTGCTGTATCGCCTGCGGGTTGTACCTGCTGGAATTCAGCACACCGGAGCTGCCAGCAGGTGAGCTCAAACTGAGCCTGGCGCATCGCAAACTCGCGCCGATGAACGAAGGTAAGCTCTGCAAGTTCGGGATGCACCTGCCCACCTTTTATGGGCGCGAGCCGCTGCCAACCCTTGTGGATGGCGCGGAGACCGAGCAGGAGGAAGCGGTAAGCGAAGCGAAAGCTCGACTGGAGCGCCTCAAACCTGACGAAATCGCGTTTGTTGCCCTTCCGAGCACGATCACGAACGAGGAAATCGTATCCTTCGTCTCAGGAGCGAAGGCATGTGGCAGTGCAAATCTCTGTTTCGGCTTTGAGCAGATCATCAACGCGCTCCCGGAAGACGCCCGGTCGGTGCTCATAAACGGCTTACCGTTTTACGAGATCGAAGCAGCCTCAAAGATCGTGCTCTTTTTGCTGGATCCGTACGTGCACTATCCGCTGCTCGCACGCCGGATTTTAAAAGCGCGAGAAAACGGAGCGCAGGTGATCGATATCGCGTTCGCGCATAACTGGCGCGGGATTGCGGCTGAGACCGTGCTCATCGATCCTTTAGACCTGGGGAGCGTACAGGAGCTTCGGGACACCGTTGCGAACTCGTTGATCATCGGCGAGGTGACGCCGTATACCAGCCTGGCGTTGATTTCACTATTACTCAGGCTCGCAGCGGAGACGGCCTCGCAGCTCTTCCTGCTGAAGCCGTTTGCGAACTCGACAGGTGCTCTCCTGCTCGGCAGCAGCGGAGCAGAACGGAGGGGCGATCTGTTTGAGATCCTTGACAGCATCGAGAACGGAACTATTAAGGGCTTGTACCTGCTCGAGACCGATCTCTCAGCCGTTTTATCTAATGCCGCTGCGGTAAAGCAAACGCTTTCACAGCTGGACGTGCTGATCGAGCAGAACGCGTTTCGAACGCAGCTGTCTGAGCTCGCGCACGTGACGCTCCAATCAGAACCGTTTTACCGTAAGCGGGGCACGATACTCAATATAGAGGGACGACTGCTGGCATTGGGTGGCGAATCGACGAACGGACTTCGTATCTTAGAGCAGCTCGGCAGCAACCGGGCGTTCGCAGAGGTGCACGCAGCGGTGAAACATGTATTGGGGTTAGAGATCGCAGAGCCAACAGAATTTGAGATCGCCGCTCCCCGCATTGAAGCTATGGTGGACGTCACGACGTTACCGCAGGTGGAAGAAAAACCGGGAGCTCTGGATGGTGAGCAGTACGTGCTGTGGTACAAGACGAATCCGTTCTTCTGGGCAGGTATCCGAGATAAAGGATTTGTGGAGATCAGCCCGGCAGCGATGCAGGCGCTGGGCTTGTTCGTCGGCGATGCGCTCATCGAAGGCGAACACGAGGAGAAAAACGGATTTAAGGTTGTAGCGGTGCCGGAAAAGCTGATTGTGTCTGAAGATCCGCTGTGGATGCACTCACGAGTGCAGTGGCGTGATGTAAAGAAAGGCGGGACAGTAAGGAAGGTACTGGTGAAGCGAGCGTAAGCGCGTAAAAGAAGGGCCAGCACAGTAGCCCTTGTATAAAAAAACCATTTTACGCCTGCTATAACCGCATCACCTTTTATAACCGAACAGGGAGAATGGAAATAAATGGTGGTGAACCGAAGATGACCAAATATGAATGCCTGATTTGTGGCTATATCTATGATCCTGAGAAGGGCGATCCGGACGGCAACATAGAGCCGGGAACGGCCTTTGAAGACCTGCCCGACGACTGGGTCTGCCCCGAGTGTGGCGCGGGCAAGGAAGATTTCGAGCCCATAGAGGAATGAGCTGAACGAACCCGCCAGAAATGGAGCAGGCAATCACCTTTTATTCCGACCAGCAGCGAATCGTGGGGAACCTGCACCCGCCGTACTGCAACGCACCCTGCGTCATTACGTTACACGGCCTGGAGAGCAGCAAAGACAGTGGTAAATGGCCACAACTTGCGGCGCGGCTCTATAATGAAGGATTCGCCTGCCTCCGCTTCAATTTCAGGGGCTGCGGCAGTGGCGCAGAGCAGAGCGAGGGCGCGTTTGAAGCTACGAGCCTGTCAGGCAGGATCGCGGATTACCTGAGTGCGCTTCAGTTCCTGGCAGATTCCGGAGCGGTGGATATGGAGCGCCTGGGCGTTATCGGCTCCAGTTTCGGTGGCATGGTCGCGATCGCAGCCGGCGATTCGCGCGTCAAGGCCATGGTCTGTCTCGCAACGCCGTATGCGTTACCGCAGATAACAACGGCAGTAGCAGGGAGGGAGCACGAGGAGCTGCCATCGGGGAGACGACTCCGTAAAGGATTCTACGATGATCTTCAGCACTATCAACTGTTAGAAGCGGTAAAACGTGCGCCGCCGCTGCTCGTTCTCCATGGTGCTCTGGACGAGCTGGTGCCAGCTGAGCACGCGCGAATATTATACGAGGCTGCACCGGAACCCAAGAGACTGGAGATCATCGAGGACGCCGATCACGTCTTCTCCCGTCCCGAGCATGTAGCACGGGTGATTGAGCTGAGTGTGGACTGGTTGAAGAAGTATCTCAGTTGATTGTTTCGTTTCGTTCCGTTTCGTTTCGCTCTGCTGGATTCTAGCCCCAAGGAGCTACAGCAATTCTTGCGGACTAACAGGCACTAATTTGACCTTCTTTGCATCTTCCAGATCGCGGCTGTAGAGGTGCAACGAATCACTGTAATCGATGATCCGAACGATCGTGCAATTGTTCGGCTTTATCACCTCGCGATTGAGCATCTCGATGAGGCAGACGATGTTCGATTGCCAGGCCGTGAAGAGATCCCGTGACCGCCAGGTAAGATGGACGTCCACCGTGTGTTCTGGCACGTACCGGATCTGTATCCGTTGCAAGCAGGGCGGGGAGCTTCTGTGGAGATCCACGGGCACATACCAGGTGATCGCCTGGGCTCTGTTCGACGTTATATGCTCGTTCATCTGCTCAGCTAACGCATCCTTTAATAGCGCTAGTTGATCCGTACTACTCGCGTCTGGCAGCGGTGCATACCGCGCCAACCGTGCGAAATAGAGATAGCTGAACCGCTCCTTTTCGGGCTTCGCGCGGTACTCTTCCAGGAATGGGCGTGTGAACTCCCTGCAATAGTCCTCGATGCGCCTGAAGGGATAGTGCGGATGTAATTCGTGTGCCTCGATCTGCTTAATCGCGTTCCCGGTCATGCTAATCAGCATGCAGGAATCACGTATCGGTTTCCGCTCATCGCCGCCGCCGATCACCAGCTCAGCCCCCTCACGGAGCACTGCATGGATCGCCTTCGCCCATGCGTTGTGGAAGTTCCGTTCCTCGAGGTGATGGACAAATAGTTTCATCTGGCTCGCGTTCACTCATTAAAGGTAGTGAGAGTGCGTTGTAATAAGAGTTCCGCCGTGTGACCACGCCCCTGTCAGTCAGTGCGCCGTCGCTTCGATGCCCGATGCGGGCGCGTTACGATTCGATGACGCGTTTACGCTGAATCAGCGGTTATCAGAGCGGTATCCCAAAGAGCTCATGGCGGTCGTTGACCCGCAACGAGACAGAGATTTCTGGAAGGCGGAACCGCCGCATGCCGAACGTACGTGAGCAGGAGGAATTCGAGTAACTCACTCAGCTTTACTTACTTATGGCTTCCCTTTCTTCCTGAACAGTGCGGAGAGCGGAACCACGTAGGTGCCGTCCTTCTTTATCCGCATAACAATCTCCTTCCGCGCCAGCAGGGCATCCAGATTCAATTCATACACGCCCGGACTCAGTATCCGTAAGCTCTCGATCTGCTCGCCCTCAACAGGCGCCTGCTCATCGACCTCAATCCGTTCCACCAGCTCGGCCGCGCTCAACTCCTCGCCGGGCCGCAGATAGAGGAAAAGCTTGCCGCCACAATACGGACAGCCCTTCAGCATCGCATCCGTGAGTCGTTCAAAGATCTTCCCGCACTTCAGGCATTTATGCATTTTCCCGCTCCGCTCCGCTCCGCTCGCTCACTACCTCACTACTTATCACTCAGACTGCCGAGACGATCGTGCTGATCAGATCCTTATCCTTTTTGATGGTCCGCATGACGTTCGCCGGCCCGATCACGGTCAGCCGCGTCTTTTTCCGCAAATTGAATAACCCGCGCTTCGCGGGATAGCCACTGATCTCGATGCCCGGGAACTCATCGCCGATCTCTGTCATGGTGAGTTCGATGAGCTGCATCTGCTCCTCGGGTGTCAGGCCACCTTCCAGGATCACGATATTGCCCGCCCTCACGCCGTCCAGGACGAACCGTAACTTCTCCATCGAGCTCATTGCATTGATCTTATCTTCGGAGATCAGATCCATCTTTATTTCCGACATTACCTACCACTCACCCATTCTCCTTTTTTCTTCGATCCCCTTCCTTCGCTCACCTGAACTTCCGCGTCATTTCCCGGTACAGCGCGTCCATGTTATCGCCCTTCAAGGCCGAGATGGGAACGACCGTGTGCTGCGGGAACGCATCCGCAATCCGCTGCGGTGCCGCCTCTGCAAGGTCGATTTTGTTCGCCGCGATGATCACCGGGATACTACGTGCCTCCAGATTACCGATGATCACAATGTTCGTCTGGGTATAGGGATTCTCTGTCGCATCCATCAGGAGCAGGACACCGTCGATATCATCGAGCCACTTGATCGCCTCGATAACACCTTCTGTGGCCTCTTTCGCCCGTTTCTTCGCCTCTGTCTCCTCCAGGCCGAAGGCCATGAAATCGTGAAAATCGATCTTCGTCGCCAGCCCGGGCGTATCCACGATATCCAATCTCAATTTCGATTTGGCTTCAGCAGGCGTGAATGGTGCAGTCCCTGAGGAGGTCGTGGGGTTCGCGTCGCCGTTGTGGCAGAGATTCTGCAATGTCCGCGATTTCAGATCGATGAGGATCCCGGCTCGCCGCACTGCCCGTCTCGTCTCGTGCGGTATCTCCGTCGAGGTGCCGATGTCCTCGTTCTCGTCCACGAACGTATGGATGATCTGATTCGCCAGGGTCGTCTTCCCCGCGTTCGGTGGCCCGTAAATGCCGATCTTTGCCGTTGCCCGCCTGAAAAGCAGTGCACGAAACAGCCGTGCAAAAATCCCTTTCCGCCTCGTTCGCCCTGTCATGCTTCGTCTATCCTTCCCTGTCGCACCAGCACTGACTTACTCGACTCGATGCTGAAAGTTAATATGACCATACCCCTTTGTTTTCATATTATCGCCTTTCATTTAAAGATTTCGTCACGACGCCGGGGTTGCGCCGGGTAATGGGGGGGCAGGAGAGCCGTCTCGTAGCGCCGCGAGCGGAAGAAGGGGAGTGGGAAGATCGTGCAGAGGCCAGAAGAAGAGGAAGAAGTAATACGAGTGCGAATACCGCAGAAGCGTAAGCGGGAGGTGCTCGGGATCGTGGAGAAGATGCTCGGCGGCCGGCGCGCAACCGTGCAATGCGTCGACGGAGTTGAGCGATTAGGTCGTATACCTGGCCGTTTAAAGCGACGGCAGTGGATCGCCGTCGGCAATGTCGTCATCGTCGTCCCCTGGGATTTTCAGGATGAAAAGGGCGATATTATCTATCGGTACACGCGACCACAGGCAGAATGGCTGAGAAACAAGGGCTATTTGAAATAGAGAAGTGGTTGAGCGACCGCCAGTTACCGAAGGGTAAAAAGAGAAAGAAGGATTATCGAGATCGGAAGACCGAGGAGTATGTCTTTGACGCTTCCACGCTGGAGACGCTCTACAAATTCGTCAAGAAAGGGCTTCTCACTGCACTGGGGGGGCCGATAAGCAGGGGGAAGGAGTCCGTTATTTTTCACGCGCTCGGGCCCGATAATGAGGAGCTGGCGATCAAGCTGTACAAGATCAACACTGCCAACTTCCACGCTATGCTCGAGTATATCATCGGTGATCCGAGGTTCAAACATCTCAAACGAGACCATCGCAGTGTCATCTTCGCCTGGGCCCGGAAAGAGTACAGCAATCTCAGGCGCGCCTCCGACATCGGCGTGCGCGTGCCCAGACCGATAGCCTACGAGCGCAACGTCTTAATCATGGAATTCATCGGCAAGGACGGGATCGCGGCACCGCGGCTGAGAGATATTCCTCCCGAGTCGCTTGTGGAGATGCTCGAGCTCGAGGAGCTGTTCACGAGTATCGTCTCTGCTATCACCACGCTGTATCACGAGGGCTCGATGGTGCACGCGGATCTCAGCGAGTTCAATATCGTGATAGATGGTTATGTCGAGCGTGAACTTGCCCCTGAGTCTTCGGGTGCACCAGGTGCGATCGAGCCGGTACTCATCGATATGGGGCAGGCGCTCCTCCTGGACCATCCGCAAGCCGAGGAGTTCCTCAAAAGGGACGTACACAACCTCATCGTCTACTTCTCCAAGTTGGGTCTTGAGCGCACAGACGCGGAAGTGCTCCAGATGGTGCGGGGGTAATGCCGGATCGAATGGACGCGCGGCGTGTCCTAAAGTTTATTAAGTGATCGCCCGGTTTAATTGATACAGACAGAGGGTTACGCTAACTGAATGATCGGTCATTCCGGAGCAGTGACAAATGGTAACGCAGCACGTAAAGATACCCCGTGAGCGAATCGGAGTGCTCATTGGTCAAAACGGATTTGTGAAGGGCGATTTAGAGCGCAAATCGAGGAGCATTATCACCGTGGACAGCATTGACGGCGAGGTCTGCATCGAGAGCCCGAGTGACGGCGATCCGCTTCTTGCGCTCCGTGTGGCTGAGGTGGTAAAGGCGATCGGCCGTGGTTTTTCACCCGAACATGCGTGTGCACTTCTTGATGACGAACTACTGCTTTTCGAGGTGATCTCACTCGCCGATCTCTCGCCGAAGACCTTAGGCCGGACAAAGGGGCGGGTAATCGGGCAAAACGGGAAGACGCGACTGACGCTCGAGGCCCTGACTGAGGTGAAGATCTCCGTTTACGGTAAGACCATCAGTTTACTTGGGTATGCAGATAAGGTGCGCGTAGCGAGCGAGGCAATCGAGATGCTCGTTCGCGGTGCGCCACATAGCTCGGTCTACCGGTTCTTAGAGCGCAAACGGAAAGCGGAAGAGGAGCAGTTAGGATGGTGAGCACCCGGTACGCGCCGCGAACTCCTGAGGATCACCCTTATACCGTTAGAAGGCGAACGTATAACCGTGAGGGGGGCTAGGCAAGGGGGAAGATGGAAGAGGAGCGCACTTTTGAGGAAGCGCGACTGAGGCTGATCGCACATCTCAGGAGCATGGGCGTACGCGAACGCGTCTTGAGCGCCATGTCGCGGGTCAACCGGCACCTCTTCGTCCCTGAGCACCTCAGTGACGAGGCCTATGCTGACTATCCGCTTCCCATCGGCGAAGGACAGACGATCAGCGCGCCGCACATGGTGGCGATGATGTGCGACTACCTCGAGTTCGAGGACGGTGAGCAGGTGCTTGAGATCGGTGCGGGCTCGGGCTACCATGCCGCAGTGGTTGCTGAGCTCATCGGCGAGGCGGGACACGTATACTCGGTGGAGCGGATACCGTGGCTGGTCTCGATCGCCACCACGAACCTCGCGCGTGCGGGATACACGAATGTTACGGTGATCCAGGGAGATGGCACGCTGGGCCTGCCGGAGCAAGCGCCCTTTGATAAGATCAGCGTGACCTGCGCCGCGCCCGACGTGCCACCACCGTTGCTGGAGCAGTTGAAGCCCGGCGGAAAGATGGTCATTCCGATCGGCAAGCACTGGCAGGCATTGTATCTGGTGGAGAAGAAGAATGGCGTGACGCGCGAGCGAAAGACCGATGTGGCTTTCGTCCCTCTGGTAGGGAAGTACGGCTTCACGGAGCGCTAGCACGACGGGAAGGGAAGAGCGCATGAGGAACGAAGAGCTGATTTCACCGGCGAGCGGTAAAATATTGCGGTTTGATGCAGACCGTCACATGCTCACGATCTTCATGCATCTCCACAATGTGCACCTGACGGTCGCGCCCCTGGATGGCGTGGTGACGCGGATAACGCCGGAAAAGGGAGCGTTCAAGCCCGCGTTCATCCGCAGCGCGGACGTCAACACGAAAAACACCATTGAGCTGAGCACGGCCTTTGGGAACGTCCGCGTCGTGCAGATCGCGGGCTTCTTCACGCGTAAAATACTGTGCGATGTGCACGTGGGGCAGCAGGTACAGCAGGGCGAGCGGCTGGGGAAGATCTGTTTTGGCTCGCGGGTGGATATCAGCGTACCGGAAGGCTTCGCGCTGCTGGTCACGGAAGGTGCGCGCGTGCGGTGCGGCCAGACGCCGCTCGCACGCAAGACGGAGTGACGAGCCCTTTTACTGACCGGTACCGGTAGGCTTACGGCCCGATCACCAGCTACTGCGTCACCGAGTGCTGCCACCACTTCATAATGTACTCGGGCAGCCGGAACCCACGCTGATTCAGTCGCTCCACGAGATGCAGTGGCAAGGGGCTGAGTGCGAATGTCGCGCGCTCGTAGAAGACGGTGGGGAGAGACTCGATGACGAAACTCTCGGACTCGCGCGATAGTGTTGATTCCTTTCCCACGATGGAATAGGCATAGACGCCGAACTCCTTTTGCTCACGAGACCATCTCAAGACAGATTCCGTCTCACCAGACCACGAGATGAAGAATAAGATGTCACACGCACGGGGCCGGGGAGCAAACGGCCCGGCTAAGTAAGCTTCGTCGCCGAGCGCTCGTTTGACATGCTGCAGCCGGATTGCAGTCATCTTGGCAACGTTCCGCGCGGGTCCGACCCCGCCCAGCGTGATGCGACTCCTCGTCTCCAGCCGGTCAATGACCTCATTGTACATCTCGGAGCATACGAACTGATCCACGAGCTCACCGATTACTCTGGATTCCGCGTCGATCTTCTCAAATACCGCGGGGTCGCCTTTTCCCTCGTTGATCGCCTCCTTCGTCTTCTGGAAGAGCAGCATTGAACCCAGCTCATAGACGTCGTTCATGATGCCGTGCTTCAGGAACTCATCGGTGTCATTCGGTGCGTGCTCCCGCCCGTGCAGCTCGACCACATATCCATACTCCTTCTCAGCTACTCGGCCGATCGTAGAGCGCGGGTTCGCGACGACCGCGGCGATACTGAAGGTTTCGCTCTTCGTACGCTCAATATATTCTGCAAGCTGCTTGACGATGATCTTTGGCGTGGTCGTCTCACCACTGCCGGAGTTGACGAGGAGCACGATACGGTCATACTTCTGCTCCAATACCGGAGCTGCATCCAGGATATTCCGGCCGGGGAAATCGATGTCCACAAATGTCCGCACCTCCCGGTCAAGCTGCCCCATCCCGATGTATAACGCGCTCTGCGATCGTCCCTCGCCGAGCAGGATGATGCAGTCCGCGGCGTCGAGGACGTCAAAGAACCGCTTAAACTCGTCCCGCTTAACGTTGTGAACGTTTTGTATAACACCATTAATGTAGCCGACTTCGCGGCTGATGTGATAGTTTCTCATGACTTTTGTATGTAGGTATATATGCCACCTGAAGAGAGATTTTATTATCGTTTACCTTTTTCTTTCAAATGCGTGCTCGCTCAGTATGCACGGGCCACATATACCCGTTTTCCGGGTTGAGCACATATGACGCAGCGTCCTTTGCTCGTTTCGTCCTCAGCAGTCTCAGCGTCGGAGACGGGCTCACCGAGCACACTGACCCCGAGCTGCTCCTCCAATTTCTGCCCGCACTGCTCGTTCTCACACAAAAAGACCGAGACCACGCCCTGCTGCGCACGCTCATACAGCTCTGCAGTGTCTTCGTTTGTCGTATACATCCTGGCACGGAGCTGCTCTTGTGCAGCCTCGCGGATGCTCGTTTGGATGTCCTCCAGGGTCCGCTGTACTTCCTGAACTACCGCGTTCAGAGGCACCTGACGCTTGGCTGAAGTATCCCGCCGCACCAGTACGCAGCTCTCGTTCTTAAGGTCGCGGGGCCCCAGCTCGATCCTGAGCGGAACACCTCTCATCTCCCAGTGGTAGTATTTCGCACCCGGTCGCTCGTCCGAGTTATCGAGGCTGACACGTATGCCCGCCTTCTCCAGGTCGGCACGCACCGCAGCACAGGCCTCTTCGACTGAACCGCTCCCGTCGTTGCCCGTAGCGTCTTTTCGTGAGAAGACGATGGGCACCATGACGACCTGAATGGGCGCAACTGTGGGCGGGAGTACCAACCCGTGGTCATCGCCGTGAATTCCGATCACCGAAGCCACGCAGCGTTCCGAGATGCCGTAACAGGTCTGATTCACGTACTGCAGCGACCCGTCTTTGTCCTCGAATTTAATATCAAACGTTCGCGCGAAGCTCTCACCGAGCAGATGAATCGTACCGATCTGCAAGGTTCGTCCATCAGGCATAATGGTATCGAAGGCGATGGAATAGGCCGCGCCGGGGAACTTATCCCACTGGGGGCGCCGCGTGATGAGATAAGGTACGGCGAGCTGGTCAAAGAAGCTTTTATATAACGCCACGGCCTTTTTCACCTGCTCTTCCGCGTCTACCCGGGTGGCATGTGCCGTGTGCGCCTCCTTGAAGGAGGTGATCTCGCGAAGCCTGATGAGCGGTCGTGTGTGCTTCGTCTCGTACCTGAAGGTGTTCACGATCTGATAGACGCGGAGCGGGAGATCAGCATGCGAGCGTATCCAGACTTTGAAGACGGGGTACATCGCTGTCTCCGAGGTGGGCCGAAGCGCGAAGGGGATTTCCAGTTCCGTGCTGCCACCCCGGGTCACCCAGAATACCTCCTCCTCGAAGCCCTTGATGTGCTCCTTCTCCTTGAGTAACTCGTCCTCAGGGATCAGCATGGGGAACTGCACCTCCTCATGCTCCTCATCCAGCAGCGACCGCAGTATCTGGTAGACGAGGTTCCGTAACTTGTAGCCGTAGGGGAACCAGACGTAGACGCCTTTTATTGGGTACCGGACATCCAGGATTTCCGCACGCTTGAGGATCTCATTGTACCACTCGCTGAAGTTCTGCTCCTTGGGTATGGTCGTCTGCGTGTCCTCTTTCTGCTGCATCCTTGTTGTGTGACAGAGAGCCGCTGGAGGGATTTGAACCCTCGACCCGCTGATTACGAATCAGCTGCTCTACCTCTAAGCCACAGCGGCATCCGTGCAGTAGTACTATAGAGCAATACTATTTATATGTTACAAAGTAGCAATGGGTTTATATGAAGAAAGAGGAGCTGGTACATCTCCATATGTTATTGGCTCAGTTGAAGAAGTTTTGTGAGCAGCATGGCTTGGATTGCGATTTTTCAAAGTATCAGGAGCTTGAGATCTCGCCCTTCCAGGTCCACCGCAGCAAGGACGATCACAAGCAGGCCATTTTTGTGCTCGGCACGGAACTCGCGTCCATGGCCGCGAAGCACAACTACACGGTCTACAAATAAGCGCGCCTATGGCGGCCAGCAAGCCAAACACTGCTGCTCATCGAAGATGGCGCTTTTTTCTGGTTTGGTGAGGCTTTATGAGCGGGTTATAATAGCACGAAAATAAAAATAGCAATACTATTTGTGTTACGTTTTACAGATAGAATTATATCGGGGCAGTGTTGCTCACTCCGAGCAATCGCCACCGCAGCTGAGCTCGCGATAGGCACGCACGATCTCCGCGCCCTCCATAAAGACCACCCCGCGCTCTGATGCGAACGCTTGGGCATTGACCTTGGAGACCGCACGACCCGACTCGTCATCCAGCATCTCGCAGATCACCATTGCCGGCGGAATTCCCGCGAGCAGCGCCAGGGCCACCGAGAGTTCGGTCTGACCCCGTCGTTCGTCAAGCAACCCCGCTGCAGCGCGAAGTAATGAGACATGACCGGGACTCCTGAATCCCCTGGAGAAGCGGTAGGGGCCACCAGTCCCGTTGAGCACGCTCGCCACTGCCTCGCTTATCTTCCTGATCGTCAACGCACGGTCGCGATCCGTGATGCCGGTGAAGGTGTCACGATGGTTCACCCAGAGCGAGAACGAAGACCGCTTATCATAGTGCAGGTCGCCTGCGCCTTCCACGATCGTGCCGAGGACCGGATAGGTGCTGTTCACGTTTCGCAGAATATCACTCATGAGCGGCAGTCCCAGCCGCTCGGCAGCAAGCGGATGAATGGCAACACAGATAAGACCGCCTGCTTCGTTTCTGAAATACGCCACCTCCCGCGGTGTTATTGCGGACGCTGGTAGCACGAAGTCGGTCTCACCCTCTCGATCCTCCGCATCATAGATCAAGACGAGCTGCCCCGCTCTCACCGCCTCGATTCCCCGGAGCACCGATTCAGGAACGGTTTCGCTGCTCATGTTTCCTTTATCACCACCCGGGTCAGTAGCTCATCTCCGTTCTTCAGTCCCAGTTCGCCGCGCAGATAAACCGGTGCGATGATCTCCATAATATCCTCGGGATAATGGGTCCGTTCGGGGATAATAACTGCGCTTTTGATTCCCTCCGCACGGTCATCGAGGATCTTACAGGGGAAGCACTTGGCACCGCCGAAGGTCCGATTTTCCGATTCGAAGCTCTCGATCTTTATCCCCATTCGCTCGTCGAGCTTCTTACGCGCGACGATGCAGAGCAGATCGAGGCTGAGGTTCAACGTGCCCGGAAAGGGGATGAACCCCAATTTCGACTCGAATTGGCGTTTATAACCCTCGAGGGTCGTGTAATACCCACCCTCACCGAGTCCGGTGACCAACCGTCCGGCAATCTCAATCTCGATCGTGAGGCGCGAGAAGAAGAGCTCCTGATATTCGCAGCATTCCTTCTTGAGGAATTCAACGCCCGCTTTGGTTAGCATGATCCATTGCCCGTCTGCAGTGATTCGACGGTGCACGAGGCCTTCGCGCTCCAGCTCCTGGAGTCGCCGCGCCGCAGTTTGCACACTTGCCTGAATAGCATCGGCGAAGTGGCCCGCGGAGAGCTTGATCGGCTGCTTCATCGCGCCCTGCAACGCGAGCTTGCGCAACGAGATAACAATGTCACCATTAACTTTCTTCTCGTTCATGCCACTTTTGAGATATATCTCAAATATAGGTGGGAACCTATATAAAAGCTGCTCCTCACCCGCAGTCTAAAGAGGCAGTGCACGGGAGCAGAGCAGGCTGGCTAGTACGATGGAAATCTTACGTTCTTCTTCGTGTAGCCCCAGCCCTCGCAGATCGGGCAGGGGAGTGCCAGGCTTCCAGGCTTTCGACCCGTGCCGTTACATAATGTGCACTTCTGTCTCAATCTGAATGACCGGCGACCGGACCCTCCGCAGATGATGCAGGGCAGTTCTGAACTACCTGATCGCTTTCCCGTGCCCTCACAATAGCCACACATATATCTCGGCTTCTTCAGTTCGCCTTTGTGATCTGACCGCACCATCACCGACTCCAACTTCATACCGCTCTTTTCTCGTACGTGAAAAATATCTGGCACGCTTCGTATATAAGCGTTTCGATCGAGA
>CAZFWT010000040.1:0-1518 GCA_964522635.1 uncultured Halobacteria archaeon
TTATAAGAAGAAGTCGCGCAATTTCATGACTGCCTGGCGCCCTTTAAAGGAGCAGGGTATGATTTGAATCTTCTCTGTCTGTTCGTCGTGCTTAAATCGCGCTGCATCGCGGTTCCGGAGTAGATAGAGCAATTCGGCATGCTCACCCCGAAAGATCACGTCGGGGTATTCATGCAATCCGAGCTGCAATGAGATCGAGCCGCCACGCAGAAAGAGGAAATGGTAGCACTCCACCTCGGTCTGGAAATTCAAGACCATGGGCATTAAGAGGTTGTAGAAGAGCGCTTTTATCGGGCCGCCGGGGCCAGAAAGCTCCTTCTTTACCTTGCGCTCCGCTTCGGCCACGATCTCCTCGAGCAGTCCCTGCAACGTTTCCATTTTTACCGTGTTCCCCGCCCTGGTCAGTCGGGCGGTCAGTCAGTCAACCGATTATTCATGACAGCGTGATTGAGAACGAACTTATAAGAAAGAGCGCGTAGAGAAAGAGAAATGCGATCCCTTCACGGCGCGTGATCTTCCAATCGGTCTTGATAAAGATCAACAGGAGCACGCTCATGAAGATCATAAACGGCGCGTTATAGATTATTGATGCGCGGACCACCGTAATCGGGAAGACGAGCGCCGCAGCGCCAGCGACCAGGAAGATGTTCGCGATGTTCGAACCGAGCACGTTGCCAATTGCGATGTTCCCGTAGCCCTGCCGTGCAGCCGATGCTGTCACCCCCAATTCCGGTAGCGAGGTCCCCACGGCGACGATGCTGATGCCGATCACCGTCTTGGGGATATCGAAGAACTCGGCAAAGAAGACCGCCTCGTTCACCAGGAAGCTCGCGCCGACGACTACCGCGAGTCCGCTGAGCATGAGCACGGAGAAATCCTTCAGCAGGCCGGAGCGGGACAATTCCTTGAGCTTCTCTTCTGACCGCTCACGATTCCGCTCTTTGTGGTTGAGGATCGGGCCCAGGCCATTTTTTATAGTGATGAGGTACTTGAACTTCAGGAAATAGCTGATGAATTCCCTGAACGCCTGGGTGTCCTCGTCCGTGAATTTCGACTTATTCTCGAAGAGGAAGACGGCATAGGCCACATAGAGCAGAACGAGGATCAGCGCCTCGAACCGCGAGATAACGCCGTTGAAGATGAAGAGGTAGAAGAGTAGTGCAGCAAGGAGCATGATGTAGCCATCGCGCTGCAGCATCTCCCGCCGCGTGATTATCGTGGCAATGAGTGCGCCGATACCCACGATCAGGCCGATATTAGCGATGTTTGAGCCGACAACGTTCCCCACGACGATATCGCTCTCAGCTTTGAGTGCTGCGAAGATCGAAGAGGCAAGCTCGGGCAGGGAGGTGCCCACGGCCACCAATGTGAGCCCGAGCACGAACTCGGAGACGCCTAATTTCTCAGCGATCGATACCGCAGCTTTGACGAGGAAATCCGAGCCCTTCACGAGCAGGACCAGCCCCAGCACGAAACCGAGGATGCTAATAAGTACCATTGTCTGTTACGAGTACCATT
>CAZFWT010000040.1:1618-18263 GCA_964522635.1 uncultured Halobacteria archaeon
CCCAGCACGAAACCGAGGATGCTAATAAGTACCATTGTCTGTTACGAGTACCATTACCTGTTACGAGTACCATTGTCTGTTACAGTTTGAGAAGCCCCGTATTTTATTCTTATTTTTTACTCACTCAGGGCTGTTGTTATCGGCCGTCAGGGAGGTGGGCAAGGTTCGATAAAGCGCTCAGATGTCCGCTTGTAAAGATACCACGCGAGGAGATACGCCAGAAGTACCGCACCCAGCCCGCCGACAAGCCACAGGGCGCCAAAGAGCGCGGTAAAATTGTTCACGAAATGGAGTACCACCGCAACCAGATAGAACCGTATTGGCTGTTTGGTGCCAATCCCGTAGGCGACGATCGAGGTGCTCGCGGCATGGAAGATTAGTCCGGGCAGTCGAATGGGTATCGGCACGCCCTGGGCGAAGACGTAGACGAAGAACTCGGAGATGCCAAAGCCCAGGCCCGTGAGGAACCCGAGCGTAAAGATCGAGCGTTCCGTCTCTCCGTTTCGGTAAAAGAGCGGGTACGCCTTCGCAAATTCCTCGATGAGCGGGGTGAAGATCGCCGTTGCGCATATGGATGCGTAGATGAGCGAGACGGTGGTCAGCTCACAGAGATGGTCACTGAGCGAGCTGAGAAAGAGCGTCAGCGGTACGCTGATGATGATCCCGGAGCTAAAGAAGAATAGTTTCTCGCGTATGCCCGGCCGGTGGCTCGCTCCTTCCTGCCCCATGTGCCCTCGCTCCTCACCTTCCACGATACTACGCTACACTCTACTCCATAATAATGCGATACTATGGGAAAATGATTGCGTCTATTCCTGCCGGTCGGTCAGGTCAGCAGTCGAAGCAGGAACTTAACGTAGTTCTTTAAATCGCTGATCCGGACATTCTCGTCGGGTCCGTGTATGTTGCTCTCAGTCGCCCGCCAGACCCCGAATGAGCACACCGGCTGCTGTGACCGCTGGACGGCATACCCCACGTCTAACCCGCCCTGAACACCATTAACCCCCTTGGGAACGCTGAAGGCGTCCGATGCCGCGGCCTGCACTCGTCTCACCCATTCGTGGTTCGGATCGGTGGACATAGGAGGGAATCCCGGCTTCGGAGTCAGATCCAGGTTTATACCGTGGTCGGCTTTAATAGCCGCTACCGCGTCTTCAAACTCCTTCAGCACGTTGTCTACCGATTCCTCGGGGATATACCGCCGATCGCCGCGTATCCTGCAGCTTGGTGGTATCAGATTTTCCTTCACACCACCGTTGATCATGGTCACGTTAAAAACCGGCTTGATATGCTGCTGGCCGGTTAGGTTCGTGATCTCCGGACTGCAGGGTACCGCCGACTCCCTGCGCTCAATCGTCACTTTCAGTGCCTGTAGCTCCTGTATCACGAGCGCGGCCTGCTCGACCGCATTCACGCCCAGGAAGGGGTTCGAGCTATGACTCGATCTTCCGTGTACCTCAAGCTCCCAGTTGAGCACGCCGTTCGTCGCCACGCAGATCCCTTCATTATCCGTATCCATACAGAGCAAATAGTCACCCTGCAGGAGCCCCTCATCGGCGAAGTAGCACAAGCCAGAATACAACCCTAGCTCCTCGTCTGTCGTCAGGAGAACGCGCAGCGAGTACCTGCTCTCGAGCTCCTGCTCCTCCATGATGTGCAACGCGGTGAGCAGTGCTGCGACATTCCCCTTCGGATCAGCAACGCCGCGGCCGAAGATCTTACCGTCTTTGATCACCGGCTCAAACGGCGGGGTACTCCAGCCCTCGCCCGCAGGCACCACATCCAGATGCGTGTAGAGGTCAACGCTCTCCCGCGCAGCATACGCTTTCGTGGCGAGCAGATTCGCCCGCACCCCCTGCAGGTCCGCATCCTTGAGCCGTGCTTTGACGAGCTCTGCGGGCATATCTATACGTTCGCAGGCGAAGCCAAACCCTGCGAGCAATGAGCTCAGCCAGTCGACGATCTCGTCATAGTGCTCGCCGGGCGGCACGAACGTGGGAAACTTGATCAGAGCGGTGAGCGTCTCGATCAGATACTGCTGCATGTCCTTCCGCTCTACGTGTTCTGCCAGATCGCTCATACGTACCCCTTCCGCCTTCCGCGCCTCCTCGTCCCTAGTCATACAAAAACCTTAAATACGCACACAAAAATAGTAAACCCGTACCGAGCGAGGCGATGCGAGGCAAACGAACGGTAGGTACAGGGGGAGGGCGAGAGCGATGCGAGAGCGATTCAGATGCACGGTGGTTGATTGGAGCTACGCGTACAGCCTCTGCAAGGATGCGAGTGATGAGATAAGGGCGGCGGGCTACAGGCCTGAGGTGGTCATTGGCGTCGCACGCGGCGGCTGGTATTTAGCGCGCGTGCTCTGCGATCTCTTCCTGCTCAAGGATCTACTCAGCGTGAAGGTGGAGCATTGGGGGCTGGCGGCCACGATCACGGGCGACGCGCGGCTGGAATGCGGCCTTGATGTAAACGCGCTGGAGCTTGTGCGGGGCAAGCGCGTCTTGATTGCCGATGACGTAACTGACACGGGGGATAGTTTACGGCTCATTGCCACGTATCTCGAATCCTCAGGGGCGAACGAGGTGAAGACGGTGACGATGCACCACAAGACCACATCCTCCTTCGCACCGGACTTCTATGGCGAATTGATGACCGAGTGGACCTGGATCGTTTACCCGTGGAGCATCATTGAGGACGTACTGGAGTTGTGTGAGCAGGTCCTCGCGAAAGCGGAGCGCGGGCTGAGTCTGTGCGAATTACGGGATGCTCTGAAGCTCGAATTTGACTTTTATGTGTCGTACATCCAGCTCAGGGACGTTCTGGAAACTGCGGAGTGGCACGGAAGACTGACGCGCGAAAAAGAAGATGAGAAAGAGGTGTGGTCGCGGCGTTGATAAGCGGCTGTGCTTGCTTGACGAGCGAACCGAGCACCTCTTCCTTGAGACTTTAGTTAGGGTAGTTAGGTTAGGTATGCGTGCGTGGCCATTAACCTAAACCGTCTCGATCCCGAAGGATTGCAGGAGCACCTCGGGGTTGATCTTCCCGCTGGTGAAGACCTTTCCGCTCTTCATCTCGTTCACCGTTACTTCTGCAGGTGCGAAGGATGCGGGGTCGATCTTGTAGAAGTCGAAGTCGGCGTTCTTAAAGGTGACGTAGAACGGCTGACCGTAATCCTTCGAATTTATCGACGGCACCTGCTTCACGTACCCTTTCAGCTCATCCACGTTCTCGTACTCTACCGCGTAGCTCATTCGGCCGCAGTACATGATGCAATCGTTCGTCGAGCCCATGCATTTCAGGTCGTCGCCGACGAGTGGCGAGATGGGTATGAGCCCGTGGGCATGCTTGATGGCGTTGATGTCCATGCCGAGCACTTCGAGCCGGTGGATACCGGTCTCAATGCCGCGCGCCGAGATCTGCACCGCACCCGCGATAGAGGCCGTGGGCACCATCACGATGTACAGATCCTCAGGCTCTACCTTGCAGGCTTTCGCGATCTCCGCGGCCACCTCGTCGTCCGGCATCTTATTGCTCTCCAGCACCAGCACCGCCTCATCCGCTTCATCCTTATAATCGATCTTCTCGTACAACTCCTTCGGATTGAGGGAGAGCGCGCGTGCGGGGCCGGAGCCCATGCCGAAGAATTTCCCCACTTTGATCCGCCAGCCGGCAAATTGCGAGGCCATGCATGCGATGACCGGGTGGTCAGTGGTAATCTCGATCGCTGGCACAACCAGCTTACCGAGGTCAAAACTGCTGAACGTAATATCCGCAAGATCAGCCATACATATCCGGGACACGTACAGCCCGGCTTCAAATCCACCTGCTTCCTTCACGCCTGCATCTATGAGCGTTGCCCCGTTTTCCAGCTCCTCGATGCCCACCTGCAGCTCGTCCGCATAGTCCATCATCTCTTCAAAGACGTCTAATCCGTACTCATTTACGCTTATCATCCTTACACCTTCACCTCGGCTATAAGAAGAGCCCTGCACCTATTTATAGGCGTAGCATTCCGTCTTTACACCTTATGCAATACGTATTGGGCGAGCAGTTGAGGGCGATGCGCTCGAGCAGCGCAGAACCGGATAGTTATCGTATCTATCTATCGAACCAGGAGCACTTTGCTTCGCTTCTTCGCCTTCTGCTTCCAGTCCGCTACCTGCTCGTCCAGAACCTGCCGATCGACGAATGCGAAGTCCTCGTCCTTCGCGAGCAGCGGCACTGCGTCGAGCGATAGTGCGGGGATTTTAAGGGATGCAAAAGTGTCTGCGGCGAAATGGGAGAGCGCCTTACCGTAGATGACCGCACTCACGCCCTTTGTTGCTACGAGTTCCGCGGTGCTCGGCCCGCCGCCACTCCCATCCTCGAAGAGGACGATATCGCCCCGTGCAATCCCGTATTTCCGATCGAATTCCTGTATCGCATCATGTGTGAACGAGGGGATCACCTTGATCCGCTTCCCGCCCTTTACCTCGCGTTTGCCGCTCAAGCGCTCGATGAACCTCTGCAACTCCTCGGTCTCTCTTGTCCGCGCAGCTACTTCCGCACGCAACTGCTCGATCTCCACGTCGCGCGCGTGTATCAGCTCGCTCTTCTTCAGCTCTCGCCGCTGTTCTGAGCGCTCCGCATCCAGTTTCCGCTTCAAGCGACGTATATCTCGCTCTCGCTCGGTCAGGAGATCCTTGAGTGCCGTTGTCCGCTCCTCCAGCAGCGCGATGCGTTCGTCCTTCCCTTTGAGCAGCAAGCGCAATCGCAGAACGGCTTTGCTCTCACCCAGACGCTCTTCGCGAGCCTTCGTGCCTGCACTGCGCTTATCTCGCCGCCTTCTCTTCTCCTCACGAGCAGTGAGCAGCCGGTTAATGGCGGCACTGATCGAGACGCCTTTGACCACGAGCGCCTTCACCTCCGCTTCATCCACGTTTGCTGGGGTCTTCTTCTGGATCTGCGCGAACTTCGCCTTGTACTGCTTGAACGCATGCAGTGAGGCGGCCAAGGCATCACGCTCGTGCGCATTGCGGTATGCAAAGCCATCGCCCTTCGTCAAGGCGAGCTTCTCTTCCGTGGATAATGATTCCTCCAGCTCGGGGACGTGCGAGGCAATCAAGCTCCCGATCTTCTTCACCATCGCGGGCGTTGGTGCGACATCGGAAGCGACAATCAATGGTCGACCGCGCGCTATTATCCGTGCGACCGCATCGGAGAGCGAATAATTCTTTGCGCTAAATACATCCACAGGATTGCCGTCAAGATCGAGAATGGCAATGCCTACCGTCGTACCGGGATCGATGCCAACAATCGTATAGATGCGGCGTGCATGCGGATATGCCATCTATGTACTATTCATTATTCCGGGCAGGCATATAAAACACCACAGTTAAGGTTGGGAGACGTGCACTGTTCGTCGCGGTCGTCAAGACCATGAGGTGGTACGGACTACGGGACGCGAACGAACCACTCACTGCACCTATCGGCTCATAACAGTAGCAGGTGAAGCCACACCACCAGTATCAATCAACACAGTAAACGAAAAAACGGCGAGCGAATAGGCTCTACGACTTCACCTATTTCGAGCTGAAGATCTTCAGTTCACGCTGTGGGTGAGTTCCAAAATGATGGTATGGTATACGTGTCCTTTAATTTAATGGACTCTGCACTACCTGAGGTTGTTGTGATTCCCTATCACCATCTTCAATTGCAGACTTAGAGGAGATTGCTTTGCCAGGTAGCCATCCATAGATAGATAGCCGTGCATGAACGCGGATGGGCGACAGAACGGTGTGTAAAGCTCCTTACCGCTCTGAACGGACAGGAGGGAACAATTTTATATGATACCGAGCTACTTACAACCAGATAGGAAGGGGGCCCGTAGCTTAGTGGTTAGAGCGCCCGGCTCATAACCGGGCGGTCAAGGGTTCAAATCCCTTCGGGCCCATCCATGTGCTCACCTCACGTTTACAATCGCTCGGTCTTTATCTTCCCTGCACCTTGTGCATGCTGTAACCACTTTTTTTAGCTAGCTTTGTCGAGTCTGCATGCACCAAGGACCCGTCACGTGTGGAGGTTGCGGTGTCGTCCGCCTCGCTCCGCTTCGCTCCGCTCACGTCACGTAACGAACAGACAATGACGAGCTGAGCTGAATTGAAAGAAGCAGGAGCATAATTTATCCTTTCTGCAGTCTCAAATGCTCAGCACGAACGAACAATTCCTTCTTGTGCTGCCGGTTACCGTCCGAGATCTCCACGATGAATGACCGTCCTCGCTCTCCTTTCACCGTGCCGGTCATCCCGTGGAATCGGTGATGTGGCATGCCCTTGTGCACGCTCGGATCGATGTGAACATGAACCTGATCGCCCGATGCGAACTGCTGGATCGCCCGGCTGACCGGTGACAAGCCTCGTTCACGCTTGCTCCTACGCAATTTCTTCCTTGTGTTCTTCCGCTCGCCGTGAGAACGCGCCATCTCTTCTTTACCTCGCTACCTTACGATAGCAGTACAGATTTATAAAATAAAGCACAATCTATTAGTGGGTATTAAAAATGCTTCTCGAACTTCCACGGCGTACGGAAATTTTTGGCTCGGTCAAAATTCATGAGATGCAGCGTGTCTTGAAGATCGATTCCGGAGGTTTTACGAATCCCAGGGCAACGGACATCCCCCTCGAAGCGATCAAAGACGTGCTGAAGCGGTTTGCCATTATCGTGCCCGTGAAGGACGAGAAGATTCATCTACTAGACGGTGTCTTACGCGCTATCCCCTTCGACTGCACGGTTATTGTGGTCTCGAATAGTAAACGAGAAGCACCGGACTGGTACAAGAGTGAGCGTAACCTGGTCCAGAACATCCACGAGCTTACTCAGCAGGATCTCATTATCGTGCACCAGAAAGACCCTGATCTCGGCTTCGCGCTCTACGAGGCGGGGTATGATACCCTGCTTGATGAGCATTCCGTGGTGCGTGACGGCAAGGCAGAAGGGATGATTATTGGTATGCTGCTCGCAAAAGCGCTGGGTAAGGAGTATATCGGGTTCGCCGATGCTGATAATTATGTCCCCGGATCGGTTCGCGAATACGTGATCGATTATGCCGCGGGGTTCTGCATGGCTGAGTCACCCTACAGTATGGTGCGGCTGCACTGGCGGTATAAGCCGAAAGTGGTCGCGGATAAGCTGTACTTCAAGAAGTGGGGCCGGGTCAGCGAGACCACCAATAAGTACCTCAATCTCTTGCTGTCCCTGCACACCGGGTTTGAGACCCGCATCCTGATCACGGGAAACGCCGGCGAGCACGCGCTCACCACCAAGCTCGCGGATGTCCTGAGTTACTCGACTGGCTACTCGATTGAGCCGTATCACTTCATCTGCTTGTTCGATACTTTTGGGCCGGGCGTCACAGAATTTAGTGACCTGGACGCAGCAACAGCGGGCGTTGAGGTCTTCCAGATCGAGACCCTGAACCCGCACATCCACGAGGAGAAAGGAGGCATGCATATCCGTAACATGCTCCTCGACTCGCTCCAGACGATCTACTATAGTAAGCTCAGCAACGACTACGTGCGAGATAAGATACTCGAAGAGCTCGGCGATATGCTGGAATGGGAGGAGCCGAAGCAGAACCTGATCATGCCCTCCTTTGCTGGCGTTGACGCTCGTCAGTTTGAGGAACAGCTTGCCAATACCGCGGAGTCATACGCGCGATTTGAGCGAGTTGCGATCAAGAGAGAGGACGTGAGCTCATCGTTGAGCACACTAGAAAAAGAGAGTACGCGGACGATTTAGCGTAGAGCGTTCGCCCTCCTCCCCCCCCCGCCATCAGAAAGAAAAGACCGAACCCATGAAGGAAGTGCTCTTCACTGACCTTGACGGAACGCTGCTCGACCTCCACGACTATTCCTATGATCCCGCACTTCCTGCACTCGAGCTCTTGAAGCGGCATCAGGTGCCCATCATCTTCTGCACGGCGAAAACACTGGCGGAGAACGAGTATTACCATGAGCTCTTTGGTGTCCATGACCCGTTCATCGTGGACAACGGTGGTGCCATCTTCATTCCCGAGCAGTACTTCTCCTTCGAGTTCGAGGCCGCGAAACAGGACAAATACCACGTTATTGAGTTTGGCGCATCATATAACGAGCTGCGAGCCGCGCTGCAGGCGATTCGAGCTGAGACCGGGTTCCGCATTACGGGCTTCGGCGACATGACCGCAGAAGAAGTGGCAGAGGATGCGAACCTGACCCTCGAGCAGGCGGCGCGCGCGAAGCGGAAGTTGTATAACGAGAGCTTCATCTTTGACGAGCCCGCGGAGAAGGAGGCTGAATTGGTCACGAAGATCGAAGAGCAGGGCTTTGCCGTTACGCACGGCGGCCGCTACTACAATATCCACGGGAAGAACGCGGACAAAGGACGAGCGGTGCGGAAGCTCACGGAACTTTTCAAGCGCGAATATGGCACCGTGCTGACTATCGGCGTGGGCGATAGCCAGAACGATATCCCGATGTTACAGGCGGTGGATCAGCCGGCGGTGGTGCGGAACAAGAAGGGTGGCTGGCTCGAGTTCGGCGTGCCCAATCTCTATCGAGCCGCGGGCGAGGGTCCAAACGGCTGGGTCGAGGTCGTCAGAAAGTTTATTAAGTGATTAGCGGAATGGAAATGAATTGAGAGATATGGCAAAGAAGAAGAAGAGAGGAGAAGAACGAGACACGATTTATCTCGTTCCCCACACACATTATGATGCTATCTGGGCGTTCACGAAGGAAGACTACTTCTATATCAATATGCTGCTCATCCTGAAAGAGGTAGCAGAGCTCATTGAAAAGACCAATTACCGGTTCCTTGTGGAGCAGACCTTCCTGCTGGAGGAGGTAGAGCATCGGTATCCCGAGCTGTTCGAGAAGCTTTCCGGGCATATCAAAGCAGGGAAGCTGGAGATCGCCGACGGTGAATACTTGATGGCCGATACCATGCTCCCGGCAGGAGAGACCTTGATACGTGAGATTCAGGTGGGCAAGCGGTACGTGAAGGAGAAGTTCGGGGTTGACGTGCCGGTGATGTGGCAGGCAGACAGCTTTGGACTCAATGCGCAGCTGCCCCAGATTTACACCAAATGCGGGTACAAGTACGTTGCGTTCCGCAGGGGTATAGCGGAGAATAAACCATCGGAATTTCTCTGGGAGGGTTTGGATGGCACGAAGATCCTTGCCCACTGGATGCCCCTGGGCTATCGCGCGGGACTGGATTTGACGAAGCTGGATGAGAGCTACAAGAAGCTCAAAGCCTTAGCAGCAACCTCGCACATCCTCATGCCCTCTGGAAGTGGGGTGACCATGCCGCAGCCCGAAACGCCAGCGGTCGTGGAAGAGTGGAACAAGAAGCGGGGGAAAGAAGCGCTGATGAAGGTGGCCACGCCACGCGAATTTTTCGACGCGCTGGAGCACGAAGCGGAGGGTCTCGAGCTCGCGGTCAGAAAGGGTGAGATGTACTCGGGCAGATACTCCGAAATCTTCCCGGATGTCAGCTCGACCAGGATGTGGATCAAGCAGGGGCTCGCGGACTTCGAGAACTGGCTGACCTGCGTCGAGCGCTGGGGCACGATCACCTGGCTCCTTAACAGCTACTACCCCTCTGATGAGCTCCGTGAAAGCTGGCGTAAGATCCTCTTCATCGCGTTCCACGATGTCATTCCTGGCACCGGTATGGACAGTGGTTACGACGAGGTGAAGCAGTATTTGAGCTTTCTCAAGACCTACATGGCCGCACTCTGCCCGCGCATCTTCGCGGAGCTCGTGGAGGAGGAATCAAAGCTCGGCGAGTTCACACGCTTCATTGAAGGTGGCGTAGAGCGTGAGAGTGGAGATATTATCGTCTTCAACTCGCTCTCCTGGGAGGTCAAGAACTGGTTAGAGCTGGATCTGAACTTCCAGCGCGGGCTCGTGGTCTCGGTCGGCGGCTTGAAATGCGGCACTGAGGAGATCGAGGTGGAGGTCATCCGGTTCACGCGCTATACGGACGACTCGCTGAAGTACGTCCGCATCGGCTTTGTCGCCACCGTGCCGGCGATGGGGTATAAGGTGTACCGGATAATCGAGCGAGATCCGCGCCTTCTCCCCTTTGATCCCGATTTCATTCGGATCCACGGTAATACCATTGAGAATCGCTTTTTTGGCGTGGAGGTGGATCCTGTTACAGGCCTGATCGATGTCCGACATAAGCGCGAGCCCACCTGTAGCACCGCTTGCAAGGCGAACGAGCTGGTGCTGGAGGAGGAGACCGGCGACCTGTATTATCATCGTCAGAAATTGTGCATTCCGTTGAAGACTGAGACGGGAGAGGGCGTGAAGTATGGCTCCTTCCGGTTAAAGAATTTCTCGATCGCTAAGAGCCCCCTGCGACGGGTGATCAATGTCGGTACCGATTATTACTCACTGCGGTGGCCGTACCGGCTGACGGATAAGATGGAGCCCCGGATCTGGCGCCACCGGTTCCTGGAGTGCTCGAAGAAGATCGTGGTGTATAAAGGCCTTTCCCGGATCGATTTCTTGACCACTGTCATGGACAAGCACCCGCGCGCGCGATTGCGCGTCCGATTCTCCACGAATATCAAGAGCGATAGCTACGTCTGCGGTACCCAATTCGGCTCGGTTACCCGTCCGCGGAGTGAGATTCGGTGCGACCCGCGAGATGAGTTCGAGAGCTGGGTCGAGCAGCCCCGTGGGGTCTTCCCCTCACAGCAATGGGTTGATTATTCTGATGACGTACGGGGACTGACCGTGATCCATCACGGGATACCGGAGAACGAGGTGCGGGACGGTAGCATCTATATCACCCTGCTCCGCAGCGTCTCCATGCTCTCTTCAGACGGTAAGACCGGCCCGGCGATTCCGGTGCCCGAGGCACGGGAGCTGAAACGATACACCTTCCGCTACGCCATCCACCCGCATGAGGGCGATTGGCGAACAGCGACCTCGTACCGCCGGGCGCAGGAGTTCAACGTCGATCTGGACGCAATGCAGCTCTCGAGGGACGTAAAACTGCCGCATCAGCGCTCGTTCTTGAAGATCGCACCGATGAGCGTGATGCTCTCGGCACTGAAGCGGGCGGTGGATAAGGAGGGCGTTATTCTCCGCTTCTACGAGGCCGGCGGACGAGAGACCAAGACCGAAATAACGCTCTTCAAGGCGCCCACGGACGTGAAGGTGGTCAATATGCTGGAGGAGGAAGACCAGACGTTGACTAACGAGGTGATCCAGGAGGGACCCATGCTCAAACTGACTATGAATCCCTTTGAGATTGTAACGCTGCGCTTGGAATTCTGAGAGCTTGACAGGAACGTGGTACCGTGTGCGATGCGCATCTCGCCGCGACTGAAGCTCAAGGATAGCAACGATTCGATACGTAAATGGATTCACCGTGACATTGCGGCACTGATAGGGCTTGCCGGACTACGTTGCGTACCGTGTGAAGGATATGGCGCAATCGGGGTCTGGCATCCACAGCATGATAAAAGAGATGGCCACCGCGTTTTTTGCCGGGAGAAGTTTTGCCCGTAAAAGGATCGAGGAAGTCGAAGCTACTGATAAAGGCTCGAATTATCGGTACCTTGATGAGGGGTACGGCACACCGGAGATGTGGGCGTATATCCAGGAGATGCGTAAGGATACTTAATGCCCCGCGGTAGTGATTGCATACATCATCATTCAGAGTCATGAATCGGTTACCGGAGCGGAGAGCGTAGCACGCGAATAAGGAGAAAATATTCAATTTAACAAAGTCTTTTATGCGATAAAGTTATAAGATTACATGTATGGAGCGAATCCGAACGTGTCCGGAGTGTGGCTCGAAACGTATCGTGATGGACCCCAAGCATGCAGAGCTGTACTGTGCTGAGTGTGGGGCGGTGCTAGCGGAAGCTTTGATCGATCTGGGCCCCGAATGGCGCGCGTACAATCCGGAACAAACCGCACAGCGGGTACGGACAGGGCCTCCATTAAGCTATCGACTCCATAATAAAGGCTTGAGCACGCCGATCCCGAAAGGACTCCCGCAGACGTTTCGGTTGCGTGGCCGGATCGGGCTGGAGGGCGGCGAGAAGACCCTGATCCTCGCGCTTGGTGAGCTGGATCGGATGGCATCGGCGCTCAAGCTGCCGGCGGATGTGCGAGAAGAGACCGCCATTTTATACCGAGAAGCGATGCGCCAAAATCTGATCAAGGGGCGTAGTGTTGAGGAACTGGTATCGGCAATGCTCTACATCACCTGCAGAGAGTATGGCATACCACGCACTTTGAAGGAGATGGCGGGGGTCTCGAAAATGCCGTTGAAGAAGATTCGGCGTGCCTACCTGTTCCTCATTAAAGAGATGGGGATAAAGCTCGCACCGGCGAGCCCTGCACGCTTCATACCCCGGTTCTGCTCCATGCTCGGCTTGAGTAGCACCATTCGGGAGCGCGCGATACAGATCATCCGTAAGAGTGGCGGAATGGGAATGGCGAAAGGGTGGTCACCCACAGGAACAGCAGGTGCCGCGATCTATCTCGCATCACGATTGAGTGGTGAGTCCGTGGATGAGTCTTCGATCGCCAAGGTGGCTGGAACGACCCCGATCACCATTCGAGCCCGGTATGAGGAGTTGCAGGAGCGGCTGCAGCTCACTACTTACTGATATGCTCGGACACTATGGTAACGACGATTCTATAGCCTCATGGGCGGACGCGCTGGAAATAGCAGACGAGCCCCTTTTCAATTTCCCGAAGCAGTACGGAGCGGAAGGGAAGGAAGAGAGGTGGTGAAAAAGCCCTTAGCACTTCTTTCTCTGGCGTGCAACTTCGATCGTCGTTCGTTAGTTCGTTAGTTCGTTAGTTAGATAGCAGACCAGCGAGTGGGAGCAGTCTGATTGGACTATTTCAGGGCGATTCAACCGAGATTGGCCGCTGAGCGAGCGCGCAGTTTATAGAGGAACTTCTCACCTGGAGACGCGGGCGGGCATTTCGTGTGAGATAAAAGAGGAGGGACGCCTGGCGCCCTCACTCGCTCACTCACTCGGAGTGGTTTATTTCGGTTGCCTGTTCCCTGGGGTGAAGAGATACACGGTCATGCATCTCACCCACCTAACCTGGGATTACGTTACGAGATGAAATCAGCGGCTTTCGGCATCTCCGGTTTCAACCCTTTCCGCTTCCGTACGTCCAGTACCTTCTCACCGAAGAGGTTCTGGGGAATGGGTTTGAAGCCCGCGAACTCAGTGCTCCAGAGCGCTCGGCCCTCAGTTGCCGATCGGATGTCACCGGCGAACCCGAACATCTCAGCCACCGGGGTCTCGGCCTGCAGCGAGACCATATCGGCCTCGGTTTGGATGTCCAGTATCTGACCTCGCCTGCCCTGTAGCTCATGGGTGACATTCCCCAGCAGGTTCTGGGGTATGCTGATGAAGACCGTCTGGACCGGCTCGAGGAAGTTCGCCTTGGCGAGCAGGATAGCGGCGAACAGGGCGCTGCGCACTGCCGGAATCACCTGAGCAGGGCCACGATGGATCGCATCCTCATGCAGCTTCACGTCCATTAGTTTCACCTTGATGCCACGACACTTCTCCTTTGCCAGAGGCCCCTGATGCATAACCTCTTGAAAGCCCTCTAAGACCAACTCCATCGTCTCACGCAGGTACTGGATACCTTTGGTCATGTCAAGCAGCATGTTGCCCTCGACGATGCTCACCACGTTCTTGGCCTCGTCCTTGTTCAGGCCCGCTTCTATCAGCTGATCTCGCATCGCCACCTTATCTTTGCCGACCTGAATACCTTCCACCTGAATCTTCTCAAGGACCGTAGGCTCAAGTTGCTCGACCTCGAAATAGAACTTATTGTGCCGATTCGGCGATTTACCCTCTACAGGACCCGCATGTGCCTCGACCGTCTCTCTAAAGACGACGATGGGCGGTGATGCGATGATGGGCACGTTCTCATCGACATTAATTCGGTGCGTAATGATCTCGAGATGGAGTTCGCCCATACCGGAGATCAGGTGTTCTCCCGTCTCCTCATTAATTTCGACGCGTATAGAGGGGTCTTCCTTTGCCAGCTTCCGGAGCACCTCAATCAGGTGCGGCAGGTCCTTCGTGTTCTTCGCCTCGACCGCGACGGTAACAACCGGCTCACTGTAATGCTTAATACTCTCAAAGGGCGCCATCTCCTTCGCCGAGAGCGTCGAGCCGACAATAGCATCCTTCATGCCGACGAGACCCGCAATGTTACCCGCGGGCACGTTATCGACCTCGACACGCTCCTCACCCATAAAGATACAGACCTGCTGGATGCGGTTCGTCTTGTACAGGCCGGAGACAATCAATTCATCACCGCGCTTCAGGGTACCGCTGAAGAGTCGTCCGGTTGCCACTTCGCCCGCATGGGGGTCCACGATAATATCAGTGACCATGAAGGCGACATCACCTTCTCGGTTACACGCCGCCATGTCCTTCCCGATCGTGGAGGTATCATCACCACGCCAGATCACCGGAACACGGTATTTCTGCGCCACCAACGGATTGGGCAGGTGCTCAGTTACCATATCGAGCACGGCCAGATGCGCGGGGCACTTCTGCGCCAGCTCCTTCATGTTCTCTGCCTTACAGAAATCGTAGACCTCTTTGAAGGCGATGCCGGTGCTCTGCATGGTTCTGACGCTCACCGCCCAGTTATACAATGCGGAGCCAAAGGCGACATTACCCGCCGCCGCATCGAGCTTCCACTCCTCAAATTTCGCCGGGTTCATGCTCTTGATCAGCTTGTTCATCTTCGTGATAATCTTACCGAGCCGGTTCTGCATCTCCTGCGCATCCACCTTCAGCTCGTTGATCATCCGATCGACTTTGTTGATGAAGAGCACAGGCTTGACGTTCTCCTTCATCGCCTGCCGCATCACGGTCTCGGTCTGTGGCATCGCGCCCTCCACAGCATCGACGACCACCACCGCGCCGTCAACGGCACGCAGCGCCCGCGTCACGTCACCACCGAAATCCACATGCCCGGGCGTATCAATCAGGTTAATGAGGTGCGACGCACCTTTATAATCATAAACCATGGAGGCATTCGCGGCAAAGATCGTAATCCCGCGCTCCTGCTCCAGATAATAGAAATCGGTGAAGAGCTGCGCTCCCGCCAGTTCGTTCGATATGATCCCCGCACCTGCGAGGAGGTTATCGGTCAGCGTAGTCTTGCCGTGGTCGATATGCGCAATGATCCCGATATTGCGTATTCGCTCGGCCTTGTCCATCAATCCTTTTACCTTTTCTACGGCTTTCTTACCTCGTGTTGCCATTGTTCTCTATCTCCCTTTCGCTTCTCTCTTTCTCCTGGAACGTTTAGTTAGTTAGTTAGTTAGTTAGTTAACTACATCCAATCCTCTAAAGATTTAAGTATTAATATAGTGTAGAAGTATAAAGAACTGAAAGCCCGGGTGGTGTAGCGGCCTATCATTGAGCCCTGTCGAGGCTCGGACTCGGGTTCAAATCCCGACCTGGGCGCTTACGCGAAGTTTTTTTTAGGCCCTGTTTAGGAAGTAGGTATGAGGTGATGGAAGGGGCGACATACGCGGTTATACGCGAATGATGGCGCGGGCAGCGGAAGCGCTCGCTGATCAAATATTCGATCGAGCTTACCTGAAAGTGACAAGCGCTGATCGCGCGATTCGTGCACGAGAAATCCGCACACAACACACAGAACGGAACGGTGGGTACCGTGCGCCAGGGGAAGTATCTGCTCTGCTCTGCATGCGGATTTTGCGTGGCGGTGATGTGGTTCGTCGGGACGCGTGCGCTAGGAACGCTTCATAAGATAAGCGACCACTTTACGGTCGGTTCCCGCATCTTCAGCACGCCCCGTCAACTCGGCATACGCATCCTCCGTGATCGCGATGGTCTTGTGATCCCGACCTGGCTTCTTGCGGGCATCTGTCCCGGTACCCGCTTCATCGGCTGGTACCGTCGCGCTGTCTGCATTCATCTGCGCTCACTCACTTATCCTGCCTATGGGCGCGCGCCGGTATGTCGGTAGCAGCAGCCGCGACAGCTCCGTGATACAATACGTGACGGCCCGAGGTTACGGAGCCGGTTTTTACGCCGATTCCCTGCCGTTCTGCGATCCGCGCATTTAGCCAGAATTAGGTTTGCTTTTGTACCATTTTTTACCTTATCACGCTGTATAGTACTACCTACTGCTGCTCAGGAACCTGCCCGCGTTTAAGGTAGCCCACTTTTTGGCACCAGTTTTTTCACCCACGGGACCTACTAATGCGCCACGGAGAATGGCCTGTTACGGTTTTTAGAGTGATTGTGGGCTTTTTTAGTTATTTAGGAACATGCATTCATGCATGCGTACATTCATTCCGCAGTCGCGCTGCTTAAACAACTCTCCGCACGGTTAGGTAAGTCGCTCACTCACGGTACTTGCATGCCGCGGCGGCGCGCGCCTTCGGCGGGGGGCAGGGGGCGCGAACGGAAGCTCGAACTAAAGTATCCAGGAGGCATGATGATTTCGGTTCGGTTGGTGGGTCAGCACCGGGCGTTCTTTTCTAGCAGCACGGGAAGGAAGTAAGTAAGGAACCTTAACTCTTCCGTTTAACCCATAAGTACTCTCCAGTGTGGTCATCAGCGCGG
>CAZFWT010000041.1:0-18011 GCA_964522635.1 uncultured Halobacteria archaeon
ACATCACGGGACTTACAACGGTAGATCTTAGATCTCCAGTGCTTTTCCGTTATGCATCAAGTGCAGGTTCTTCCCGACGTCGTATCCTTCCTCACTGGCGAGCTCGGCGTACGCTGCGAGCTTCTCGATCTCGCCGTGGCTGGGTACAATGTTCTCCGGCTGCAGCATCCGTATCAAGTCCCGGTGATCCTCTCTCCGTGCATGCCCGCTGACGTGCGCATCCTTATAGATCCGCACGCCGTGCGTACGCAACCTGCGCTCGAGTATCTCGCGGTGCGCGACATTAATCGGTGAGGGGATGGTCTCGGACGCGAAGATGACCTTTGTGTTGTTCGTGAGGGGCAGCGGACTATCGATCGCTAATCGCGAGAGCACGGCGTTTGGTTCTCCCTGGTTACCGGTTGAGATGAAGACGTAGTCCCGACACGTGCCGCTCTCATGCACCTGCTCCAAGAACCGCCTGACCTTCGGGTAGCGGTCAACAAAGGTGACATTATTTGGGAGGGTGATGATCCCGAGCTTCGCCGCGATCGTGACATAGAACTTGAGAGAACGGCCGAGAAATACCGGCTTTCGTCCCATCTTCTTCGTGAACTCGCAGATGCTGTGAATTCGCTCGATATGCGAGGAGAATGATGCGAGGAAATACGTTGAGGCGTCGGGAATCATGAGATCCTTGAGTAGCTCGCGCGCCACCGACTCGGAGGCCGACTTCCCGCCTTCCTGCACGCGGACACTTTCGCAGATCAGGAGTTTCACCCCCTCGCGCCCCAGCTTCTTCAGTCGTGAGTAATCAGTCTTCGTATCCAGTATCGGATAGTTATCGAACTTGAAGTCGTTCGCATAGGCGACGACCCCCTCTGGCGTGCGAACGGTCGCGATGGTCGAGTGGGGGATGGAGTGGGTCACGTGCACCAATTCCAGGGCGAAATTGTGCGAAAGGTCGAGGATCTCACCGGGATTGAGCGCCACGAGCTCCTGGTTCTTTGCCATGCCTCTAATGAGCTCGATCGTGTACCGTGTGCCGATAATGGGGCAATTATACGCGCTTGCGAGCCGGTCGATTGCACCAATGTGATCAAGATGCCCGTGGCTGCAAACGATCGCGATCACGGCGTTCTTGGGGATCATGGTATCGTCAGGTATCGCGCCCATGGCGACGAGCTCTTTGGTGGTGTACGATTCCTTACCTTCCTCACCGTCCTGCAGCTTATCCAGGCACAGCCCCATGTCAAAGATCACCACTTCGTTATCAATTCGTATCGCGGTCATGTTTCGACCAACTTCTTCATAACCGCCAACCGCAATGACTTCCATGCTTTTGCTTCCTCTTCGTATTTTCTATACGTTCCTGTGAATGCTCTCGCGTTATATAAAAGTAACTATGTTTATATGCTCAAGAAATTGATGGCCATGTGGACGCGAGTTAGTCAGAAATGTCCGGGTAGGGAATGCGGAGGGAGAGATTCGAACTCTCGAACCCCTGCGGGATGAGGCCCTGAACCTCACGCCTTTGACCACTCGGCAACCTCCGCTCGCACCATTCACCAGTACCTAAAAGAGAGGCTGGGTTAAAGAAAAGCCTTTTGTCTTCAACCGCTCCATTTCAATGGTCTGACCATGCAGCGACCCGAACGACTTGCGGCACTGAAGACTGATGCGATCCGGCTCTTCAAGTTCTCGACCGTTGGGGGTATCGGTGCGGTGATTAACACCGGGTTGCTCTGGCTCTTCACCGACCTCGCCGAGATTTACTACCTCTACTCCTCGATCATTGCCATTGAGATCGCGATCATCATGCAATTCCTGATGAACGACCGCTGGACTTTTAAGGAGCAGAAGACGACGCACGTCAAGCAGTTCATGAGACGCATCATCAAGAGCAATATCTGGCGCTCGGGCGGCCTCGCAGTCAATATCGGCGTGCTCTACGCCCTGACAGAGTACGCAGGGCTCTACTATCTGCTCTCGAACATCGTGGGGATCTTCTGCGCCTTCCTGTTGAATTATCTCTTCGAGAGCCGGTTGACCTGGGGCGTTCATTGAACTGAGCTGCGAAGAGCGGTCACAAACGAGCAGCGCAGGGAAAAGCTTTATGTAAATCTGCAGCTATTTCAATACAGAGTCAATGGCAGAAGAGAGTTACAGTGCAAAGGATATTCAAGTGCTCAAAGACCTTACCGCGGTTCGTAAGCGGCCCGCGATGTACATCGGTGACACGAGCACGCGAGGACTTCATCATCTGGTCAACGAAGTGCTCGATAACAGCGTTGATGAGGCGCTCATCGGGTACTGTACCCATATAAAGGTGATTATTCACACTGATAACTCAGTGACGGTGGATGATAATGGCCGCGGGATCCCGGTGGATCTGCACGCGGAATACAACCTCTCGGCAGTGGAAATCGTCATGACGAAGCTCCACGCGGGTGGCAAGTTTGACGATAAGGTCTATAAAGTGGCTGGTGGGCTCCATGGCGTGGGCATCTCCGTGGTCAATGCACTCTCTGAATGGCTGGAGGTCGAGGTGCGGCGGAACAACCACTGGTATTACCAGAAGTATGAGCGCGGAAAGCCGCTCGGTCCCTTAGAGGAGTTGCCTGTGCCCGAAGGTGCGTGGAAAGAGTGCGGCACGAAGGTTCACTTCAAACCGGACTTTGAGATCTTCGGGCCGTATGAGATCGACGCGGGCATCATCACGACACGGCTGCGTGAGCTGGCATTTCTGAACAAGGGGCTTTCACTCGCCCTGAAGGACGAACGGACGGGCGAAGAGAAGCAGTTCCAATACGAGGGCGGGATTGCCGCATTCCTTGAGTATATCAACCGGTCAAAGCACGTGCTGCACGAGCCCATACTCTTTGAGGACGAGAAGGATGAGGTAAAAGTTGAGATCGGGGTGCAGTTCAATGACAGCTACGCGGAGAACATCTTCTCGTTCGTAAACAACGTGAAGACCATTGAGGGCGGGAAGCATCTTAGCGGCTTCAAAGCGGCGCTGACACGGGTGCTCAATGATTACGGTAAGGCGAGCAATCTGTTGAAGAAGGTGAACCTGGACGGCGAGGACGTTCGCGAAGGGCTCTCAGCCGTGATCAGTGTGAAGCTCCGTGACCCGCAGTTTGAGGGTCAGACGAAGACGAAGCTCGGGAATAGCGAGGTAAAAGGCGCTGTGGAGTCGATTGTTCGGGAGCACATGTGGGAGTTTTTGGAAGAGCATCCGAACGATGCCGCGTTTATTATCAAGAAGGCGATGGAGACGGCGCATGCACGCGAAGCAGCGCGTCGCGCGCGCGAAATTGTGCGCAAGAAGGATTTTATGGCCGATTCATTGCCCGGGAAGCTCGCGGACTGCTCTGAGAAAGACCCGGCGAAACGAGAGTTGTACATCGTTGAGGGCGATTCTGCCGGCGGCTCGGCGAAACAGGCACGAGATAAGAACTTCCAGGCGATTCTGCCGATCCGGGGCAAGATCCTGAACGTGGAGAAGGCGCGGCTGGATAAGATTTTGAAGAGTAACGAGATCAGGGCACTCATCACCGCGCTGGGCGCGGGCATCGGGGAGGACTTCGATCTCGAGCAGATCCGCTATCACAAGGTGATCATCATGAGCGATGCGGACGTTGACGGCGCGCACATTCGCACGCTCCTGCTCACGTTCTTCTACCGGTACATGCAGGAGCTGGTGAGCATGAACCACGTGTACATCGCGCAGCCGCCGCTGTATATGGTGAAGAAGGGCAAAGATGAGCGTTACGCATTCTCCGACGATGAATATCAGAAGATTCTGGCCGAGCTGGGCGTGCTGGAGGGCGATACGGGCGTGAAGATACAGCGATACAAGGGTCTGGGCGAGATGAACGCCGAGCAGCTCTGGGAGACCACGATGAACCCAGAGACGCGGTGCATCAAGCGCGTGAACCTGGAGGATGCTGCAGAGGCTGACTGGCTCTTTACCGTACTGATGGGCGAAGAGGTCGAGCCCCGCCGGAACTTCATCACGGCGCACGCGCTGGAAGTGATGAATCTGGATGTGTGAATTACAGATCAACGGATAGGGTTAAACAACCATTGTGAGCAGTAATCTGTGCTATATAAAAATAAGGATATTGTTATGTGATAAATCCTTCCAGTGAAGTCAAAACAAAAAAAGAATTGAAATCGTTACGTTAGAAACTGTTAGACATCACACAGGGTGTTGCGGCTTCCACAATCACGTATACTATCAGATCAGACCCGGGATTATCTGTGAGTGATTGATATAAGAGCTGTGATTGGTTATATATGATAGCTTCACCGTTTAATTAGGAAATAACCTATGGACCCAGGCAACCTCCGGGAAATCATGCATCCCGAACGCTTCCAGGGCTCGAAGAGCCGGAGAAACTACTTCGAAGGCTGGTACTATAAGCTCGTGGATGCTGCGGAAGAGCACGTACTCGCCGTTATCCCTGGTATCTCACTCGGGTCAACGAAGGGAGATTCTCACGCCTTCATCCAGGTCTTCAATAGCACGATGGGCGACTACGATTATTTCACCTTCCCGGTCAATGAGTTTCTTCCCGCTTCGCGAGCCTTTGACGTGCGTATTGCCGCGAACTGCTTCTCCGACTCTGCGCTTCGATTAGACCTTGCTCAATCTGGCCACCGGATAACGGGCGAGCTTTGGTTCGAAAATGTCGTCCCCTATCCGAAACGGCTCTTCGCACCCGGTATCATGGGCTGGGCGTCGTTCGTGCCGTTCATGCAGTGTAAACACGGCATTGTGAGCATGACCCACACGATTCACGGCGCTTTAACAATAGACGGTGAACAGCTCAGTTTCGAGGGCGGGAAGGGCTACATCGAGAAGGATTGGGGCCGCAGCTTCCCCAGCGCCTATGTCTGGATGCAATCGAACCACTTCACCACTGAGGATACCGCCTTCATGCTCGTGCTCGCTCGCATTCCGTGGCTACGCTTCACCATTCCGGGGTTCGCTGCGGTGCTCTGGCATAACAATCGCTATTACCTCCTCGCGACCTACACAGGCGCGCGAATCACGCGGTTCGAGAAGGGCGCTCACCGGGTACGATTGTCCATTGCAGATCGGCACTTCAACCTGGATCTGGAAGGGCTTCAGGGTACGGTGGTGGCGCTCAAAAGCCCTCATGCGGGCAGCATGACCGGGCGGATCTTCGAGAGCCTCGCTGCGACTCTGAAGCTGCGGCTGTACGCGAAGAAGAGCACGGGAGACCAGCTTCTGCTCGAAGATGAAGGGAGGAATGCCGGGTTGGAAGTCATGGACGACGCTGACGAACTTCTGCGCACGCTGAACAAAAAGAAGAGATAACCGTTGAGGGGAGTGTGTGTGACGAGCCGTTCAGGCGGTTCGAGGCGCCCGGAAGATCACGAGCGCAGCGGGCAGGTAAAAAACGAGTAAGATCACTATAAAGCCGATGAGGTGCAGGCCATCTGAGCCGTTCACGAGACCCTCGAGGGCATAAGCACCGATGAGCAGTATCGAGGTGACACTGTGCGATTTGATCATCGCCAGGTTCGCCGGCACCATCAGCTGCGGATCGTTATGATGGGCAAGCAGAATACTCACTGACCGATAGGTCAGGGGGAGCGCGAGGAATGCAAAGAGCGCGAACGGCGTGAGCACGCGCGATGCCACCCCCACTATGATAACGAGGTACGTGGCCGCCCAGCTTCCGACATAGAGTTTGATGGCTGCTTGCGTGCCATAACGCGCGACCAGCGTCAACTTCCCAGCTTTCTTATCGTCTTCTAAGTCAGGGACTTCGTTGATGACCACCATTGAGAAGAGCATGATGCCGCAAGGCAGTGTTGCCAGGAAGGCTTCAAGGCTGAGCTGCTGCGCCTGCACAAAATAGGAGCCAAGCCCAATGATGGGCCCGAAATTAAGGAGCAAGCCCAGTTCCCCGAATCCACGATGCGAGAACTTGATTGGCGGCGCGGTGTAAAATATGGAGCTGAAGACGCCGATAGACCCGAACACCAGGACGAGAAACCCGCGCACAAGCCCAAGGTACAGGCCAATCGCAGCAACACAGCAATACATGACGACAAAGGCGTTAAACATCGCGCGCGGCTTGATGAGCCCGCTGGTCAGGAGGCCGCTGCCGCCTGTATAAGGATTCTTCGCACCCGGTTTGAGCTGATCAACAGCATGTTTGAAGTCGAAATAGTCATCGGTCATGTTCAACGCGATGTGATTGAGCGAGACGCCCAGCATGACCAGAAAGAAGAACCATAGCGAGAAGGTATGGTCGACCGCCCAACTCACGAGCGCGCCAATCGCCGCGGGAAACATGCTTGGCGGCACGAAATGGTATCGAAAGGCGCGAAGCCAAACCTTTAGCCTATCTACATGCTGCTCGTTCATAGTGCAACATAACTTTAGTGTAGGTATTTAAAACAGTGCCTCTGGTAAAAATACTGTCTCATAGAGGAGTGCGGAGAACCGCCGCGTGGAAATGCCGGTTGCTTTCGCGTCCTCACCAGGGCGTTTAGGAGATCAAGTCAGGGGCGTCGAATTCAGAGAAGAAGACACGGTGAAGAGGATCAGTACACAAACGCGAGCAATTGACCACCTGTGCCGGTCTCAATCGCCTGCGCGTGCGACATCACGCCTTTTGAAGTCGTCACGATGAGCATGCCGAAGTCACGAGCGGGCAGCAGTCGCTTCTCCCATTCCTCAAATTCGCGCATATGAACGTAATACCGCGGCTTGATCGCGTTACAATCGTTGATCCGGCCCCGGAGTTTTACCTTGAAGTAGCCCGCCTTGCCATCCTCGATGAACTCGAACTCCTTGATGTAGCCGCCATCCTGCATCACGCTCAGCACGTTCCCGATCAGCTTGGAGGCAGGCTTTATCGTGCACTCCATCTTCCCGACTCGTTCGGTATTCTTGATATGCGACAGCGCATCTGCCAGCGGATCATTGAGTGACATCTTCCCTTTTGTTTTTACTCCCTGCTTTCTCCCTTTCTTCTTAAAGACCCTGATAATAAAAAACTATGAATGAATGTCTACAAATGTACGAATCAACTCGCTGTCCTTCCTCAGTTAGTTGTACTTCTTGAAGCCGACCTCACTCGCGATCTCCCGGAAGCACTGCCGGCAGAGATAAATCCCGTACCGTCGTACCAAGCCCCGTTGCCGGCCGCACCGTCTACATGCATTCGCGCCCCGCCCAAATCGCTTCGTTCGCTCCTTTACCATCGTATCCTGATACCGCACTCCTTTTTTATCTTGCTTATCTATCTCAAGTTAGTAGCGACTGATATAAATAGTTATGAAACTGGCAGTTGCGGGGAAGGGCGGTGTGGGCAAAACGACCATTGCCGGCACGCTTGCTCGGCTCTTTGCCCGGGAGGGAGAGCGCGTCATCGCGGTGGATGCCGACCCTGCTATGAACTTGAAATTCGCGCTCGGTATCCCGCGGAACCCTGAACCGATCTCGGAGCTCAAAGAGCTCATCTTCGAGCGAACGGCCGCGGATACCGGTATGGGCGTCTTCAAATTGAATCCCCGGGTGAATGACATCCTGGCGAAATTCGGCGCGCCGGGGCCGGATGGCGTCACGCTGCTCGTGATGGGCACAATCGAGAAGGGCGGCACCGGATGCACCTGTCCCGAGAACGCGTTCCTCCGCGCGCTGCTGCGGCATGTGCTCTTCAAGGAATCAACGGTGATCCTGGACATGGAGGCGGGTATCGAGCATCTGGGGCGCGGGACTGCGCGCGGCGTTGACCTTATGCTTACCGTAGTGGAGCCGGGGATGCGCTCCGTCGAGACCGTGGCGCGCATAAAAACGCTCGGCGAGGATATCGGCATCTCACGGTTCGCTGCGGTCATTAACAAAGTCACGAGCGCGGAGGTCGCTCAGAAGATCGAGACGATCCTGGTTGAGATGGATATTCCCGTGCTCGGGATCGTCCCCCATGATCAATCGCTGATTCAAGCAGATCTTGAGGGTAGAGCGCCGCTGGACGTTGGGGGTGCTGCGGTCGAGCAGATCAAAGCGCTCAAAGAGAAGATCGTCACCCTGCGCTGAGCTGAGCTAAGCTGAGCTGAGCCAAGCTAAGACTCTTCGGCGGCGGTGGTCTCCTCGTTCTCCGACGCGGGTTTCACGTGCTTGGCGATCGCGACCTTAGCAGAGCGTAAGACTTTCGTACCCAGCATATAGCCGCGTTCGAGCTCTTCCAGAACCGTGTCTTCGGGCGCGTCCTCCTCGATGACCGTCATCATTACCTCGTGCTTATACGGATCATATTTCTCGCCCACCGCTTTGATCGGTTTCAAACCTTCCTGGCTCAGCGCCTCAAGGAAATCGAGATAGATCAGCTCAATTCCTTTGACGAACGATAACAGGTCCTTACAGCTCTGCGCAGACGTAAAAGCAGCCTCCAGATGATCCAGTATCGGCAACAAACGCTTAAGCAACGCCTCGGTGGCACACTTCTCGTACAGCTCGCGCTCTCGTGCCACCATCTTCTTGTAGTTCTCGAAGTCGGCCTGCAGGTATTTCAGCCGGTTAAGGTACTCCTCGGCCTGCGAGGTCTTCTTCTCCAATTCTTTCTCGAGACGCGCCACTTCCTCGCTCGAGACCCCCTTCTCTTCCGCCTCGATGTGCTCTGCCACTGCTTCTTCCGCTTCAGACTCCGACTTCTTCTGAGCCTTCGTCAAATCCGCTCTCCTCCGCTCTTAACGCGATTTACTTACTTAGCGTTCACCAGTTAAAAATTTTGCGTGCCCATCCATCCGTTCGAGGACTTGCGCTCGTTTCGGCCTGTCGATCGCAGGATCAGAGAAACCGGTTTACGTCTCGTCCAGCATCGAGACGCCGTAGCGCTCACGAAGGCCGCGAGCAATCCGGATTCTTATATACTGAAGGGATTAAGTAAGAACGAGTGAGCACATGGCGGCCGAGCAGAAGGATACGGATAAAAAGAGAGTGGAATACGAGGAAGGCATCAAAAAGACGATTATTCCGGTCATCTTCGGCGTAGTCGCGGGCATCAGCTCGTACTTCATCGTTCCTGACCCTATATCCTCTGACGGGCTGCTCATTGCGATCCTCATGATCTTGACCCAGAAATTCGTCTACCCGTTCGTGCACACGAAATTGGAGAGCGCGAAGGATTGGTTGTATATCTCATTCATGACGCTCTTCAGCTGGTTTATGGTGTATACCCTATTGCTGAATCTCTAGCGCGAACTTCTGTGCTACATGCGTCGTTGCGATTGCGAGCGCATCGGAGACGTCATCGGGCCGGGGGATTTCCGCTAATTCAAGCACCTCTTTCACTCTGCTTGCGACCTCCTGCTTCGTCGCCCGCCCATAGCCGGTGAGGTAATTCTTCACTTCTGAGGTATTATACTCGAAGATGGGCAGCTCGTGGACCGCCGCGGCCAGAAGACAGACGCCCCGCGCTTGCCCCACGCTCAGGGCAGTCTTCACGTTTGTATTGAAGAAGATCATCTCGATCGCCATTTCATCCGGCTTCGTCGCTTCGATCAGCCGAAGCAGCTCGTTATAAATCCGCTTTAGCCGCTCACCGTTGGTGAATGCCGTGCTCGTCTTGATACAGCCGCAGTCAATGGAGACGAGCCGACCGTTAGAGAACTCAACGACACCCCAGCCCGTTATCGCGGTTCCTGGATCGATCCCGAGCACACGCATAACAAATAAATATGATAAGAGCTACATTAATAAAGGAGCGAAGAAAAGGAGCGAAGTAAATGACGAAAGAGGACGGTTTAGTGGTGCCGGGCGATTTTTTAGGGACATCGGAAGAGTTTACACCTGGCACGGGCGTGTATGATGAGAAAGGGAACATTTATGCTTCACTGATCGGTGGCGTGAGTATCAGTGATAAGCGCGTGATTACTGTGGTGCCGAAGGTGTCGACGCCGCCGATGCTGCAGGAGGGCGATGTAGTCATCTGCAGGATAGAGGATCTACGGGAATCGATTGCCGTGGTGAGCATCGCGTGCATGCTGGGGCAGGAGGATCGCGAGGTCGCCTCTTCCACCCAGGGCGTCATCCACATCTCCAATGTCAAGCGCGGCTACGTGAACGAGCTCCAGCGCGAATTTGGCTTTCTGGATCTCGTGAAGGCGAAAGTGATCGATGCCAGGGCGTTGCGGCTCAGCACGGAGGATAATGATCTGGGCGTGGTCAAAGCGATCTGCTCGAAGTGCAAAGGCGATCTGAAGCGAAAGGGCAATGTCCTGACCTGTGAGCGCTGCAAGCGGGTGGAAACGCGGAAGATCTCAGGAGATTACGGTAAAGGACTCTTTTAGAGGGTTGTAAACGGAGGGTGATGTGAGAATGGCAGCCGAGGAAGCACCGGAGATCCGGGAGGATGAGGAGGAGGAGAAGAAGAAGAAGGTCACGATCCTGGAGCGTACTGAGGAAGCCGTGCGAATGGAGATCGTCGGTGAGGATCATACCCTCTTAGCGCTCCTCACGTCCGCGCTGCTCGATGATCCGCAGGTGGACATCGCGACCTACAGCATACCGGAGACGCTGCAGAGCAATCCCATTTTGTACGTAAAGATGAAGGCGGGCGATCCGTTAGAGGCCGTGAAGACTGCTCTGAGCGCTCTTGCAGCGGCGTTTGAGGAGTTTGAGCAGAAGTATAAGGCGGCAATAGTCTAGTGGAAGGACAGGGGCTTCCCAAGCCTCTAACCCGGGTTCGAGCCCCGGTTGCCGCATAACGAACGGTAACTTCCGGTTTACAGAACGTTTTATGAAGGAAAGCGGCATCCCATTCCCGAAACGGCGGCAATCGTGAGGCGCGTTAAGGGCAACCCCACAGAAGAGGAAGAGAGTATACGAGAACAATGGATCAACTGAAGCGGTACGACTTCAAGAAAGTACTGGAAGAACTGAGGAAGAAGACCGGGCGAGGCACTGAGCTCGTCTCAGTCTACATCCCGCCCGATAAGCAGGTCTCGGATGTTACGGCGCAGCTCCGAGACGAGCACGGGCAGGCAATGAACATCAAGAGCAAGATCACGCGGACGAACGTGCAGAGTATACTGGAATCGGTCCTGGCGAAGTTGCGGTACGTGACCGTGAGCGAGAACGGTCTGGTAATCTTCTGCGGCGCGATCGATAAGGGTGGGGACAAGACCGATATCGAGACGTATATCATCGAGCCGCCGGAAAAGATCTATTCCTATGTTTACCACTGTAATTCGACCTTCTACCTCGAGCCACTGGAAGAGCTGATAGAGGAGAAGGAGAAGTATGGGCTGCTCGTGCTGGATAAACGAGAAGCAACGATCGGTGTTCTGAGTGGGAAGATCGTGGAGCCGATCAAGCACCTTACCTCTTCAGTTCCGGGCAAGATCAGGAAAGGCGGTCAGTCCGCGCTACGATTCCAGCGACTCCGGGAGATCGCGACCGAGGACTTTTATAAGCGGATCGGAGAGCACACCTCACAGATCTTGCTGCAGGAGAAAGACCTCCAGGGCCTCCTGATCGGCGGCCCGAGCCCGACGAAGGAGGATTTCATCAAGGGCTCGTACCTCCATTACGAGATTCAGAACAAGATTCTCGGCGCCTTTGATGTCGCGTATACCGACGAATCGGGACTCTATGAGCTGGTTGACGCTGCCGAGAGCATTCTGGAGGGTATGGATCTCATGCGTGAGAAGAAGCTCATGGGGCGGTTCATGAAATACATCGGAAATAATGAATTGATGGTAACCTATGGAAAGCAAGATGTGCGCCAGAAACTGGAGATGGGTGCGGTGGATACGCTCTTGATCTCAGAGGAGTTGGATGCGGACTTCGTCCACGAACTGGTGGAGCTGGCTGAGCTCACGGGCGCTGAGGTGGAGATCGTCTCGACTGATTTTGAGGAAGGCGAGCAGTTGAAGCGTGCCTTCGGCGGTGTCGCCGCCGTGCTGCGCTACAAAACGCACTAACGGAACGGTGACGTGAAATGAGGCGGATCGCACGGATTCATGCTTATTTGCCTGATATGTCGCGTTAGAGGGTCAGATTTATTACGAGTGAGTGAGTACGTCTTATTAGGTAAACGAGAGGGACGGAAAAAACAGCTATGAGCGTGTATAACGCCGACGACATTGTCCTGGTCGGCACCGGCCACGTGCTGGAGAAGAGCGTGAAGGAAGTGGAGGTAGTGATTGAGCGCGAGCGGCCGGATGTCGTGGCCGTCGAGTTATGCGACGCGCGGTACAAATCCTTGAAGGGCGACGTGAAAGAGGTATCACCGAAGGAGATGCTCAGTGCGGGTAATCCCTTTTTGATCCTCACGCACTGGCTGCTCGCCTACGTGCAGCGGAAGATGGGCGCGGAGCTGGGGGTCGAGCCGGGGGCCGATATGATGGCGGCGATAGCGAAGGCGGAGGAGCAAGGCGCTGCGATCGCGCTGATCGACCGGCCGATCCAGATAACGATGCAGCGATTCTGGAAGAAGATGCGACTGTGGGAGAAGCTCAAGATGCTCTTCTCCATCATCTTCTCGATCGCGAGCATAGGAGAGGATGATGCGGAGCGAGAAGGAACGGGCGGAGAACAGGGGAAAGAGGAGCGGGGACAGGAGAAGAAGAAGCTCGTTACCTGCTTTCTGGGCACAAAGGAGGAGATCGAGCTCGATCGACTGACGGATGACGACGTGGTGACGCAACTGATGAATGAGCTCCGCGAATTCTCGCCCGGTGCGGCGACTGCGCTCTTAGACGAACGTGACGCGTATATTGCGCGCAGTTTACTGGATCTTCGGGATCGGCGGATCGAGAACGTGGTCGAAACTGCCACGCACCAACCGCGCGAGACGTGGGATCAGACCGCAGCTCGTGGAGGCCCGAAGATCGTGGCCGTGGTCGGTGCGGGACACATAGCGGGCATCCTGCAGTATCTTGGTCATCCGGAGTCGATACCGACGAAGGAGGTCTTATGCTCGCTCCCCAGACAACGGTTCGGACTCTCGCTGAAGCACCTTTTAACCGTGGGTATTGGCGTAGCCTTCGTGCTCATTTTAATCGCGCTGCTCTTCACCGATCTTTCGTTCGACGTGTTACTGCGCGCATTCCTCTGGTGGTTCGTCATCAACGGCGTGCTCTCGGCCGCAGGCGTGGTGCTTGCCCGGGGCCATCCGTTTTCTGTGCTCACTGCCTTTGCCGTCGCGTGGCTCACGTCATTGAACCCGTTCCTGGCAGCGGGCTGGTTCGCCGGGCTGACCGAAGCACACGTCCGCAAACCGTCACTGGATGATGCGAAGACGATGCTGTCTGTGGAATCGCTGGGTGAGTTGTTGAGCAACCGACTATTCAAGGTCATCTTCGTCGCGGCGCTGGCGAATCTCGGCAGCATCGCGGGCACCTTCATCGGCGCATACGTTGTCTGGCAGCAGCTGGGGATAGAGGTGCAGGATATCTGGGTCGGTCTGGAAAGCGCTTTTGGAGCACTGCTGTAACCAAACCGCGGTTTTTTCTTTTGTCACGGTTTGTTTCTTAACTAGAGAAACGCTCATGAAGAAGATGGTTATCTGGCCTGCATACCTGGCCGCAGGGAAGACGAAGCGCGAAGGTAGAATCATCGCACGCAAGTATGCGATCAAGTCGCCAAAGGTGGATGAGATCAGCTACGTGGCACGGGAGCTCCACCTGGAGCCCGAAGTGGAGAAGGAGAAGGCGTATCCGAAATCGCCCTGGGACCGGAGCGGGCGCGTACTCGTCACGAAGCGAGGAAGCAAGGGCGAGCTCGTACGAGAGATCGCGAATGGGCTTAGAGCGCACCGTGAAAAAACGAAGAGCGGAGGACGGTGATGGCGTGAACGATGTTCGATTTTCACACTCACTCCATTTTCAGTGACGGCGCGCTCGTGCCAAGCGAACTGGTCCGTCGGGCGGTCGTTCAGGGTTATGAAGCGATTGCGATAACCGATCACGTGGATTTCACGAATATCGAGTTCGTGCTGACGAATTTGAAGAAATTTGAGCCAGCCGACATGACAGACCGCGGTATCACCGTGATACGAGGCGTGGAGCTCACGCACATCCCGCCGGAGAAGCTGGAGAAGTTGGCACTGAAGGCGAAGGCGCTGGGCGCGGAACTGGTGGTGGTGCACGGCGAGACGCTGGCGGAGCCGGTGGAGCGGGGCACAAACCGGGCAGCGGTGAACATCCCCGCGGTAGACATCCTCGCGCATCCCGGCCTGATCACGGAGGAAGAGGCGGAACGGGCGAAGGAGAACGGGATCTATCTTGAGCTAACGTCGCGCAAGGGGCACTGCCTCGCCAACGGGCACGTTGCGGCTGTGGCACGCCGTGTGGGCGCGAACGTGCTGCTCAATACCGATGCGCACGCACCGGAAGATCTCCTCACCGACGAACTCGGTGCGCGCATCCTCGCCGGCGCAGGGCTCACCCCCGAAGCGGTGATAACGGTGATGGGAAAAAATCCGCGGACCGTGTTACAGAACCTGGGGAAGGTGATGGTGCATCATGTTTAGAACGCCGGAAGAGGTCTTTGAGAAGGAACGGCGGTACATCATGCCGACGTACAAGCGCCAGCCGATAGTCCTGACAGAAGGTAAGGGCGCTGTGGTTAAGGATATTACCGGCAAGGAGTACATCGATTGCGTCGGCGGCATTGCGGTCAATGCTGTGGGCTACCGCCACCCTGCGGTTGTACAAGCGATTCAGGCGCAGGCGGCGAAGCTCGTGCACGTCTCCAATCTGTATTATACGGAACCGCAGGTGCAGCTTGCGGAGAAGCTCGTCGCGCTGACCGGGATGGCCAAGACGTTCTTCTGTAACTCCGGCGCGGAAAGCATCGAAGCGGCCGTGAAGCTGGCATGCAAGGAGACGGGGAAATCCGGGTTTGTCGCGGCGCGAGGCAGTTTCCACGGGCGGACGATTATATCCTTGAGTGCAACGTACGAGCCGAAATTCCGGGCGCCGTTTACGCCGCTGCTGCTGAAGAGCGTGGAGTTCGTGCCTTATAACGATCCCGGAGCCATCCGAGAAGCGATCAACGAGGAGACGGCTGCGGTCATTGTGGAGCCGATCCAGGGCGAGAGCGGCATACGCATTCCCTCACCGGGTTACCTGAAAGAAGTCCGCGAGATCTGCACAGAAAAAGACGTCTTGCTTATTTTCGATGAGGTTCAGACGGGCTTTGGGCGCACGGGCGCATGGTTTGGGAAGGACCATGACGGCATTCAGCCGGACATCATGACGCTGGCGAAGGCGTTGGGCGCGGGCTTCCCGATCGGGGCCATGCTGGCACGCGCGGGGCTCGAATTCGAGGCTGGCGAGCACGCTTCGACCTTTGGCGGCACGCCGCTTGCCTGCGCGACCGCTCTGGCGTCGATACGAGTAATAGAAGACGAGAAGCTCGTGGAACGTTCACGAGCACTCGGCGCGTATTTCCTGGAGCAGGCTCGTTCAGAGCACGGATTGGCGTCCAGCCCGGTAGTAAAAGAGATCCGCGGAAAGGGGCTGATGATCGGGATCGAGCTGACAAAGCCGTGCGCTGAAATAGTAGGAAAAGCGCTCGCGCGCGGTATTTTGATCAATTGCACTGCTGATACGGTCATACGGCTGGTGCCGCCGCTGGTCATCGGTAAGGAGCAGCTGGACACGGTGATTACCGTTTTGCGTGAGATACTGGAATAGCGCGCGTTGACGCTGCCCGAAGCCGCTGTGTGATGGCGAGCGCGAGGCGGCGATCACGAAAGTTATCATTGCCTGAACCACCTTTAGAGATAGTGTTGAGCATGGAGCCAGCAGCAGAAAGAGGAGTTAACAGGAAACTGGTAATCGCACTCGTGCTTATGACCGTCGCGCTCGTCTCCATCGCCTATTACAGCACACACCGTGAGATCACCGATCCACGGGTCATTATAGCGAAGACCGTCGATGCCTCGGAAGTGGTGGACTCCTATCGATTCGAGCTCATTACCGCTATAACGATGCCCGAAGGAGAGGTCGTGATGCTGAGCGGCTCGGGCTGTGTGGATTACCGGGCTCAGAAGATGCGCACGGCGATGACGATGATGGACAGGTCGGTGGAGATGATTCTCATCAACGATACCGCGTACGTTAGAGAATCGCTCGGCGCGTGGCGGAGAGAGGACGTCACGGACCGTTCGATCTGGGCGAGCGGCTACGACCAGCTGGCGCAGCAGCGCTCGATACTGACGAATGCGTCGAACGTAACGATGCGCGCGGATGATGAAGGGTGGATCATGGAGATCGTGCCCAATCGAACGGACTTGATCGCGCAGATGAACGGCGCGGGCCTGGCGCTGAGCGGCGACGAAGAGCTGAATGATTTCGGGATTACCTACCGGATAGAGCGGGGCACCTTTTACATCACGGACATAGAGAACCGAATTGAACTGTTGCTGAATATCCAGGGGCTGCTCACCCCGATCGAATTGAACAGCACCATCCGGCTGTACGATTACAATGAGGCGCTGGTGATCGAAGCGCCCGTGGGCCTTTAGGAAACGCCCGTTTCGCTCTTTACGCTCGCGGACGCGGTAAGGTAAGCTTTAAACCCTGCGCCGCTCTCTCTTTCTGATAGAGTACCGATGCGATGACCCGAACTTTCACGCTCGATCTGCACGTGCACACGAATTACTCGATCGACGGTCACGACTCTGTAGAGCGGATAATTGAGGTTGCGCGGGCGCGAGGACTTGACGGTCTGGCGATCTGTGATCACAATACGATGGCCGGGGTTCAGGCCGCGCGTGACTACGTAGCCGCTCATGACCTGGACTTCCTGATCATTCCGGGCGTTGAAGTAACCACATCCCAAGGCCATCTGCTTGTGCTCGGCCTCGAGGAGGGCGTAGAGCGAGATATGACCGCGACGAAAACGATACGGGCGTTGCGGCACTACGAACACGAGCGCACGCAGAGCATCGTGATCGTCGCGCCACATCCCTATCATCCATTTCGACACAGTATCGGTAACATCTGCACACATCCTGAGATAGAGGCAATTGAAGTCTTCAATTCACGATATTTCACCGGTCTCGGGAATCTGCGGGCACGGCGAATGGCAAAGCGAACAGGTAAGATAGCGGTTTCGGGCAGCGATGCACATTCCGCAGACTGCGTTGGGCTCGCGACCGTAACGGTGGAAGCGGATGTGGCGGTAGCTCGCACGCCTGACCACCGTGCAATTGTGAAGGCGCTCAAAGCGGGAAGGGTCCGAGTCAAGGCCAGGAAACGAACGCCCTTCTGCCTTTATCTCTTGCAATTGTGCAAGAAGAAACGGCAGATGGATTGATGGCATACCCCTCCCTCGGAAGAGCGGGTGCGAGCACGTAGCTATGTGTCGCTTTCGGGGTTCTTCTCGGTGTCAATGAGCGATGCACACTTCTGTAACTCCTCGGGCGTATTGATATTGCGGAAGGTCGTTAATTCCGGTGCGAGCGCCTGAATTCGGGCCACCGGCAGGTAATGGACGTTCTTGAGCTGGAGCAGCACGTTGAACATCCGCTCGTTGCCTTTCTTGATCGAGTTCCGGACCGCAGCGAGTGTGGGCTCCTTCTTGTATACAGCATGCAACGGCTCTACCATCCCGTTCTCCCAGGTGGGAACGACCGCGCTGTAATTACCGCGCTCCGCTTCCGTAAAGAGAAGATCCACGACGCGTCTGTTGACGAAGGGCATATCGCAGCCGATAACGAGCGAGTAGGGCGCGGAAGCACGCTCCAGGCCAGAGAGCACGCCGGCAAGCGGTCCGAAGCCGCTTACGGAATCGAAGACCAGGATGACACTATTGGGTATCTGCTGGCGGATTCGCCTGCCCTGCTGCTCATCCCGCGCGGCGACGATGATCTCATCCGCCAAATCGGCGAGGTTGTCAATGACGTGCTGAAGGAGCGGCTTGCGGTTTAAGACGATGAAGCACTTATCGCGCGAGTTGAATCGCTGTCCCTTGCCACCTGCGAGGATGAGCACTGTTCGTTGCATTGCTACTCACGTACTTAATA